>NZ_JBGMEL010000011.1:0-179648 GCF_041447225.1 Microbulbifer echini
TTTTACACATCCTGGTCGCTGAATCAAGTGTTTTTTTCAGCTTTTTTCTCGGCGATCCGTGTGACTCAAAGAGCTTTCCGAATCCCTGCAAGGCCGTTTCCGTCCTTGCTTGAGTGGCGTGCATTATAGCGGCCTCTCGGTGCTTGGCAAGCTCTTTTTTGAAGTAATTTTCTTAAGAAAATCAATCACTTGGAGCTGCCTTCCCGCTGCTGCCTGAGCAGCGAGGAGGCGAACTATACGGACTTCGGAGGGGGGCGGCAAGCACTTTTTGTAGAAAATTTTCAAATAGATTTCTGGTTAAAAAATGGGCGGATTTAATGTCGCCTAGGAAAGTTAAGTATTACCTATATAGAAGGGCCTAATAGAGAGCGTCGAAGCTTCCGCAGGGCGTACGCACTGTCAGCATCTGTACAACCTATTGACTCTCCGTCGAAACCATACCCTTTCCTGGAGAGGCATCCTGCACATCATCATCCTTATCTACGGTATGTACCTTTCCTTCCTTTGGCTTACGTACCTGACCGGTAATCGCCCACGCCAATAAAGCAAACCAAGCCACCCAGGAGAGTATTGCCGGCACATTGGCTACCAGGATCTTGGTAAAGTGCTTGCGATTAAAAAAAAATGCAATGATCGCTGGCAAAAAAGATACAGCCAAAAATAAAAGAACAAACAGAGAGCCTTTCAGCGGATTAATTCCACTGAGAATATCCATAAAACTTGCGGTTAATTCCTCGAGACGAGTAAACATACTCTTTAGTACCTTTTTCTAATAGCATAGATTGTTACTAACTACAGTCTCACTTGCTGAACATTCTTTACAGTTAATTAAGATATTTTTCCTGCAGATTTTTCAGGCTGACTTTCTCCCACCCGGTACGCCAGTAAATATAGTAACTATAGGCGGCCAGAAAAATGGTTAAGCCCAGAACAACTAAGGCTGATTCTTTAGGATTACGAATAACTGGAGAGGTCGCATCCATTTCAATTGAAATAAAATGCCACACGCCCAAAATTCCTAGCTGAATAAATAAATAGAGCCAACAGAAATGTACTTCTCTGCGTTTCCGTCTAAGCCTTAATAGCGCGAGATCTATATACGCCTGAGCACTCTCCTCCAAAGGCCCCCACAAACCACGGCGGTTCAAGATTGAAAAACTAATCCCCATAGCGAAAACGGTAAATGCAAAAAACAGTCTGGCGGGGGTGTCGGGCAGACTTTTAGCCATTATCGTCTTAGTTATATAAATTGCCGATAACAACCAAAGGAGGATCTCAGAAGCAGTCACTAGACGCATGCGTCGCTCCTGATGGCGCACCCACTTTAAGATTGCAGCCGGAATATCCTTCTTAACCCGCTGGAGTTTCCACAGGTTTTCCAGTTCAAGCCACTGCTTCTCAGAGTCTGCTCCATTCATTTTTCACCTCCTGAAAGGCTGATGTTAAGACGCTCTTTTGCTCGGTTGAGTCGCACCGCGATATTAGTTTCACTAATACCCAGTACCTCAGATATTTCTGCATAGCTCAATCCTTCCAAACGCAGAGTCAATGTCTGACGAAGCCCCAAAGGCAATTGTTGAACGGCACTAAGGAGACGTTCCGATTTACGTTCAGCGGCCAATTGCTCAGCGGGACCTGGGCAGGTGTCTTCCAGTTCCAGCAGTAGGTCCTCTCCACCATGCTGCGGTTTTCGCCTGCTAATCTCGGTCACACATCGATTATGAGTAATCCGATAGACAAACGTCTTAAGACTGGCATCCCCCCGAAAAGAAGGCAGGGCTCGCCAGAGTCCCAGCCAGATTTCCTGTAACAGGTCCTCGTGCTCGGCGCCCGAGCGTACATAACTTCGTGCCACCCGGGATACACCCTCGGCATATTCCGCTATCGCTTGTTGAAATAATTGATCCCGCAATTCCACCGGCCACTCCAGCATCTATAGTGAACTACTGTATCGGTGTGGGAAAAAACCTTACAAAATCTTTTTCAACACAACGGATTTAACTCAGGAATTCGATTTGCTGTGCCCCCCACAGGGTTATTCCGAGATAGCTTAATAACCGTGGTATCAACGAAACTCCGAAAGCCGAAATCTTTAAAGGACATTCACATGAAAACCCTCTATACCGCAATCGCCACTGCTACGGGCGGTCGTGACGGACAAGCCAAATCTTCGGATGGCGCTCTGGATGTGCAGCTCAGTATTCCGAAAGAACTGGGCGGAGATGGCGGTAGCGGCACCAACCCAGAGCAATTATTTGCAGCAGGCTATTCGGCTTGCTTTATCGGTGCGATGAAATTTGTTGCCGATAAGGAAAAAGTGGCCACACCGACAGAGACCCGTGTGCGAGCTGAAGTAGGCATAGGTCCCAGAGGGAAAGGCTTTGGTTTGGAAGTGGATCTCTATATAGAGCTACCGGGAATGGACAAGGTGGTCGCCGAACGCGTGGCCTTAAGGGCGCACGAGGAAGTCTGCCCCTACTCTAATGCAACACGCGACAATGTTACCGTGAGACTGCATATCACAGTTTAGCTCAGTCGATATGGCTGGCGCCCTAGCAGCCAGCCAACCCCTTCACCCCATATGCGCTGAGCGCGCAGCCCTATTGGCGATCTGAAAACCCAGCCGTGCGGCAGTGCGTGCGGCGTGGTCCTCAATATCGAAATAGGGATTGAACTCGGCCATATCCGCAAGACACACCTTGTTTGAATCCAGAACCGTATCCAAAAGCTCTTCGAGCAGTGCCATTGAAACCCCCCGTCCAGAGGGCGCGCTGACGGCAGGCATCTCTGCCGCAGGCAAAACATCCAGGCAAACGGTCAGGTAAATAAAGTCCACTTTGTCGGCAAACTCCCGAATCTGTGTCTTCACCTTCTCCAGATTCCAACTATTGATTTCGCGATCGCGAATCACCTCGGCACCCAGCTCATCGGCGCGCTGATAGAGCGCCGGCGTATTGGCATTATCGGCGGCACCAACACAGAGATATTTAAACGGGCGGCCGTTGATCTGGCACTGCTCGGCGATTTGATAGAAGGGCGTTCCCGAGGAACCCTTAGGCGCGGGGATGCGCAGGTCCAAGTGGGCATCGAAGTTAATAATCCCCAATGTCTTTTCCCGATGTAACTCACGCATCCATCGCGCGATGCCCTGGTAGCTGCCATAGGCAATTTCGTGCCCACCGCCCAAGACGAAAGGGAAGTGCCCATGATCTAACAACTCATTAATACGTGCGCCGAGCAGGGCCTGGCCTGATTCAAGGTCCTCGCGATCGACACGCACGTTGCCAGCATCATAGAGTGGTAGGTCGAATGTGGCGGGCAAATTGGCCATGGCTAAGCGTAGGATACGGGGACCCTTGGCGGCGCCGATGCGCCCCTTGTTACGGCGCACCCCTTCATCGGAGGCAAAACCGAGGATGGCGATTCCCGGAGGGTTATCCAACTGCAGTGGCGAAATACGTTGGTGCCAGCGCTCTCCCGCACGGCCATCCTCACTATCGGTGCGGCCACTCCACAGACGCATATCAGCCAGCTGTAACATCTTTACCTCCCAGGAAAATCTGTGCAGGTTTCAGTGCGCCGATTTCATAGGCCAGCTGGTCCGGGGTATCCATTGGCCACAACACCATATCCGCTCGCTGCCCCGGGCGCAGTACACCACGGGAACAGCAGAGACCCAGTGCACGAGCCGCGGCACGAGTTACTCCGGCGAGTGCTTCTGCGGGCGTTAGACCAAATAGATTACAGCCCATATTCATCATCAGTCGCAGAGAACCAATGGGACAACTACCGGGGTTCAGGTCGGTGGACAGAGCCATGCAAACCCCCGCCTCACGCAACTTTTTCACCGGCGGAGCCTGAGTCTCACGCAGCGTATAAAAGGCACCGGGCAGCAATACCGCCACGGTGCCACTCTCGGCCATGGCCAGCACATCGGCATCGCTGATGTACTCTATATGATCCACAGACAGGGCACTTGCCTTGGCCGCCATCGCGGTGGCGCCGGTACGCGCCAGCTGTTCGGCATGCACTTTCACCGGCAAATCCAGCTTCCTCGCGGCATCGATCACTCTCTGGCACTGCTCGACGGTAAACCCGATGGTCTCACAAAACATATCCACCGCATCCGCCAGTTGCTCTCGCGCCACCACCGGCAATATCTGTTCGCAAATCAAATCGATATATTCATCGGCGCGACCATCGTACTCCGGAGGCAATGCGTGAGCCGCCAGGCAAGTGGTCACAATCTCTACCGGGTTGTGCTGTGCCAGGCGGCGGGCAGTGCGCAATTGCTTGAGCTCCGTATCCAGGTCCAGACCGTAACCGGATTTGATTTCGACGGTGGTAACCCCTTCTGACATCAACGCTCGCAGGCGCGGTTCGGATAGACGATACAGCTCCTCGGCGCTGGCATCGCGTGTGGCGCGCACGGTAGAAATAATGCCGCCACCGGCACGAGCCACTTCTTCATAGCTCTCGCCACCCAGGCGACGGGCAAACTCCCCTGCGCGGTGGCCTCCATAGACCAAATGGGTGTGGCAATCGATCAGCCCTGGCGTCAGCCATTGCCCCTCACCATCGATCACTTCATCTGGGGCGCAATCCGGCAACTCGCGGCGCGGTCCCAACCAGACAATCTTTCCACCGGTAACCGCCACAGCGGCATCTTCCACGGCACCGTAACCACCAGCAATCGAGGGGTCCATGGTGGCGGCATTCACATTTGTAATCAGTAGGTCACAGCGTTCTGTCATAAGCTTCTAGCGGCGCGCTTTTCCTTTTTAACCATAGATGCCCGGCTCCACACCGAGCGAAATTCGGGGCAATTAGGATACAGACCCTAGCCCCGGCTTGACAGTCATCTTTCTGGCAACCATGATAAACTCTCCCCCTTCTTGTATATACAACCATATACAAGATAAAACGGCATCTTATCTGAGCTTATGAATACTGCAAGCGAGCCGCGCTACGCGGCAATCAAACGCCATATCCGCCAACAAATCGAGAGTGGCACCTGGCCTGTGCATTTCCAGGTACCCTCGGAAAACCAGCTGGCGCAGGAATTTAACGTCAGCCGTATGACCGCCAGGCGCGCCCTCAGTGAACTGACCGATGAGCGAGTATTGATGCGCTCTCAGGGACTCGGCACTTTTGTCGCCGAGCCGGTGCCGGCCGGTTCGCTGCTGGAAGTGCGCAACATCGCCGACGAGATTTCCGCCCGCGGCCATAGCTACAGCAATCGAATCCTGCTGGCTCAACAGAGCATGGCCAACAACGAAGTGGCCAGTGCTCTGGAGGTGCCCGAACAGGCCAAAGTGTTCCACTCCATTATTGTGCACTGCGATAACGGCGTGCCGATTCAGTGGGAGGAGCGCTTCACCAATCCGGCCCTGGCCCCGGAATACCTACAGCAGGATTTCGCTCACACCACACCCAACGCCTATCTTTCCAAGGTCGCGCCACTGACAGAGGCGGATACGACGGTTGAAGCAATCGCTGCCGAGGCCTCCATCGCTTATGCCCTGGAAATCGCCACCGGCGACGCCTGCTTACAAGTCTGGCGCCGCACCAAGAGCAGCGCCGGTACGGTGAGCTTTGCGCGCCTGGTCCACCCCGGCAATCGCTATCGCTTGGGAGCGCAATTGAGATTCTAGTTTCTGATTTATCCCGTACGCCTCGACAAAGCTCGATAGCCAATAAATAGGGCGTGTGAATTTTTAACAAATATTTTGTGAGGAAATTATGTCCGCTGATAAACGCCACGATCTCAGCCGCAAAATTCGTGCCCCCCGAGGTACAAAGCTCAATGCGAAAAGCTGGCTTACCGAAGCACCACTGCGCATGCTGATGAACAATCTGGATCCTGAAGTGGCGGAGCGCCCCGAAGATCTGGTTGTTTACGGTGGTATCGGCCGCGCTGCGAGAGATTGGGAATGCTTCGATAAAATTGTCAATGTACTCAAGCGACTGGAAGAAGACGAAACTCTATTGGTCCAGTCCGGTAAGCCCGTAGGCGTATTTAAAACCCACACCGACGCGCCGCGTGTTTTAATCGCCAACTCCAATCTGGTACCCCACTGGGCCAGCTGGGAGCACTTTAACGAGCTGGATAAAAAAGGCCTGGCCATGTACGGCCAGATGACCGCTGGCTCCTGGATTTATATCGGCTCTCAAGGCATCGTGCAGGGCACCTATGAAACCTTTGCCGCAGTGGCACGCAAACATTTTAACGGTGAAGCGAAAGGCAAATGGATTTTGACTGGCGGCCTCGGCGGCATGGGTGGTGCGCAGCCACTGGCAGCCACCATGGCTGGATTCAGCATGATCGCGGTGGAGTGTGACGAAACCCGTATCGATTTCCGTCTGCGCACCGGTTATGTAGATAAAAAAGCGACCAGTCTCGACGAAGCGCTGCAAATGATTGAAGAAGCTACGGAAAAAGGCAACGCGATTTCCGTAGGCCTACTGGGCAACGCCGCCGATATTTTTCCGGAAATTGTCCAACGCAATATCCTGCCAGATGTCGTAACCGACCAAACTTCCGCGCACGATCCTCTAAATGGCTATCTGCCCCAGGGCTGGACCATGGAATACGCGGCACAAATGCGCAAAAAGGATGAGGCGGCCGTAGTACAAGCAGCCAAACAATCTATGGCTATTCAAGTAGAAGCCATGCTTGAACTGCAAAAACGCGGGGCGGCTACTCTCGACTACGGCAATAATATTCGCCAGATGGCCCTCGAAGAGGGGGTGGAAAATGCCTTTGATTTCCCCGGTTTTGTACCCGCTTATATTCGCCCACTGTTCTGCGAGGGTGTGGGGCCTTTCCGCTGGGCGGCTCTATCTGGCAACCCGGAAGATATTTACAAAACCGACGCCAAAGTTAAAGAACTGATCCCCGACAACCCACAGCTGCACAACTGGCTGGATATGGCTCGCGAACGCATTCACTTCCAGGGGCTGCCCGCGCGCATCTGCTGGGTCGGCCTAAAAGATCGCGCACGTCTGGCACTAGCATTCAATGAGATGGTTGCTAATGGCGAGTTGGATGCGCCGGTAGTGATCGGTCGCGATCATCTCGATAGCGGCTCTGTAGCCAGCCCCAACCGCGAAACTGAGTCCATGATGGACGGCTCCGACGCCGTCTCCGACTGGCCATTGCTCAACGCCTTGCTGAACACCGCTTCCGGTGCCACCTGGGTATCCTTGCACCACGGTGGTGGCGTGGGAATGGGTTTCTCCCAACACTCTGGTGTAGTCATTGTGTGTGACGGCAGCGACGCGGCACGCAAACGTATCGAGCGCGTCCTCTGGAATGACCCCGCCACAGGCGTTATGCGCCATGCCGACGCCGGTTATGAAATCGCGAAAGACTGTGCAAAAGCGCAGGGCCTGGACCTGCCCATGCTGAAAGACTGATTTTTTACCGCAATAAAAATAACGTCGGCGAAATTGATACGCGGCCCGGTAAATGCATATCGGGCTGTGCTCAAGCTGGCGTGAAGGCAGTAAATATTTTTTGGTGAAATAATTTATGTATCAATTAGAAATAAATCCCGGCCAACTGAGCCTGGCACAACTGCGCCGCATTGCCCGCGAATCCGTTCAGCTATCCCTGGCAAAAAGTGCCTACTCCGCTATCGAAGCCTCCGCTCATACCGTAGCCCAGGTCATTACTGAAGGCCGTACGGTTTACGGTATTAATACCGGGTTTGGTTTATTGGCCAATACCCGTATCGAAAAGCACGATCTGGAAAATCTGCAGCGCTCTATTGTTTTGAGCCATGCCGCCGGTACTGGCAACTTTATGAGTGAAGCCACCGTGCGCCTGTTAATGGTGTTAAAAATCAACTCCCTCGCCCGCGGCTTTTCTGGCGTGCGTCCACAAGTGATCGAGGCATTGATGCAGCTGGTGAATGCCGGTGTTTATCCTGCAATTCCCGAGAAAGGCTCCGTGGGTGCTTCCGGCGATCTTGCTCCGTTAGCGCATATGAGTGTGGTTTTGCTCGGCGAAGGTGAAGTCTTTATCAAGGGCGAGCGCAAAAGCGCCCATGAAGGGCTTAAAGCCGCGGGCCTGGAGCCCATTACCCTGGCGCCTAAAGAGGGTTTAGCGCTTCTGAACGGCACCCAGGCATCGACCGCCTTTGCCCTACTGGGCCTATTCGCCAGCGAAGATCTGTTTGCCGGTGCCCTAGTAACAGGGGCCATGACACTGGAAGCCGCCAAAGGCTCGCGCCGCCCCTTCGACGATCGTATTCACAACGCTCGCGGCCAACAGGCGCAGCGCGACGTGGCTACCATCTATCGGGATCTGCTTGAAGAAAACAGCCAGATTGGCGACTCCCACGAATTTTGCGAAAAAGTGCAGGACCCCTACTCCCTGCGCTGCCAGCCCCAAGTAATGGGCGCCTGTCTACAGCAAATGCGCTTTGCCGCCGAGGTATTACTGGCCGAAGCCAACGGCGTTTCCGACAATCCCTTGGTATTTACCGATACGGAAAATCCGGAAAACTCTGACATTATTTCCGGCGGTAACTTTCACGCGGAGCCGGTGGCCATGGTTGCCGACAACCTGGCACTGGCACTGGCAGAAATTGGTTCACTGTCCGAGCGGCGTATGGCGCTGTTGATCGACACCAACCTATCCGGCCTGCCGCCGTTTCTCGTGCAGAACGGCGGGGTCAATTCCGGTTTTATGATCGCCCAGGTTACCTCTGCGGCGCTCGCCAGCGAGAATAAATCCATCGCACATCCCGCCTGTGTGGATTCTCTACCCACCTCCGCCAACCAGGAAGACCACGTCTCTATGGCCACTTTCGCCGGTCGCCGCCTGCGGGATATGGCCGACAATACCTGTGGCATTCTCGCGGTGGAATTACTTGCCGCCTGTCAGGGACTGGATTTCCGTGCACCATTAAAGTCCACCAAAAAACTGGAAGCTGCCAAGGCAAAACTGCGTGAACGCGTGTCTTTCTACGACAAGGACCGCTATTTTGCCCCGGATATTGAAGAAGCGAAACAGCTCCTCAGTAGCGGTGCCTACCTGGAATCTATTGACTCTGCACTCCTGCCCAGCAGCATTTAAACAGCAGGAAACCCCAAATCCCATTTACAGGGTGTCAACAGAGTACCGGGGATCAAAACCCGGTACTCTGTTCTTTTTGGTCCGGCCAACCGATCGACCCTAGAATGGCAATCTGCCCACTAATACCTCTCTCGGACAAATTTTCCTTACCACATCCCATCGAATTACTAGCAGCCACTCAAACTCCTGCTACTAGAACATTTATTTTTTATTGTGATGAAATTTGCGACAAAAGTGCTAGGCTGATTATTAGACGTTTTACCCACCAATAGGTGTGGAGGTCTAGATGAAACCGCTGTCGCTACGGCTGCTTCGCCACTCTGGCTACGCACTGGCAATTGCCGCAGGGTTCTCCCTATCGGCGTGTACGGGAACAGGCTATCCCTGTGGCAGTAATGATTGCTCAGCCAGTTATTACGGATATAGCCCTTATTACAGCAAGACATATTACAACCTGCGTGGCCGCTACGCCCACTGCCACCCCGATGGGGTTTGCCACAACATGCAGCACTGTAACTTTTATTGGGATGGTAATTTTTACCGCCTGAGGCCACCTGCGGTAGTAAATAGAAATTACCAGGTGATTGACCCGCCCGATCCGCCCTATCAGGCCAGACCCTACTGAATTTGATTTTTTCTGTGCGCCCGCTTGGCGCACAGAAGGGGCTTGGCCCCTGCCGGGCCTCTCCGGGGGGACATTTCACTTACCGGAGACTGCGCTATGAATAGAGCTGTTAAGACGGCCTTTATTGCCGTCACGGTTTGCACGGCCCTAGCCTTGGGCGCCTGTGCGACCGATGGTTACTATAACGGTGGCTACTACAGAGGGGGGGGAGTAGCCTACACATCCTCTTTTGTTTATCCCTATGCGACCCCAAACTACTACCCTTCAAGTAATATCTACGTCTCCTACCGAACACCGGTTTACCAGTATTACCGGGCAACCCCGCGCTACGGCTACTCCTATGGAGGTGCCTATTCTTACTACCGCGCCCCCGGCTACCGCGGTAATCCCCGCTACCGGGCTAGGTACTATTACCGCGGGCTGCCCTATTACAACCGCTTCTACTCTCCCCGCTCAACGCACCTGCGCTATCGCGCCCACCATCGTGGCTATCGCGGCGGTCATCGCGGATATCGCAGTCACCGCGGTTACAGATCACATCGCGGCTACCATCGTGCTCGCGGAGGGAGCCACCACAGAAGACGCTAGCGCTTAGCTGCTAATAAAAATTTACCCCCACCGTTGTCGCCCGATGCCGGTGGGGGTTATCAATTAAAAATGGTTGGTAGCGCACAGCCGTAGAGTTTTATGTAGTAGCGAAAGACTTTTCCCCAAGACAAATAAACCCTTTTTCAAAACAAGTTTTCCTTTTCAGGGGCGTCTATTTTCACAAAATGGCGCTTATTTCCTCACTTTGACAGCCATTGCCTCTACCCTGAGGTAAGACAGTCGTCAAATTCTCTCAACTCGTGAGGCAATTCCAGTGCAGAAAGTCCTGCCATTGCTGCTTACTCTGGTGCTGACAGCAAGTTTTACCGCTTGCTCGACAAACGCGTCACAAAGAAGTCCAAAATCTTTGACGCTGGACGGAAAAAAATTTCACTGTGTGGAACAGGAACTGGAAACCAAGACACTGGTACGCTGTGCGCGCTCGGGTTAAAAAATAATATTTATTCGAAAATATATTTTTATCCACAGTTATTAATGCGGTATGGACAGTAGTCCCTGCAAAGTAAAAGAAGCCTAAAAACCATTAGTCGACCCTCACCACACGCAAAGTATCGGTTTGCCCTCCCGCATCTTGTCGATAACCACGGGAAACCAGAACAAATTCGCCCGATTTTAACAGATTGCGCTGCTTGAGATGGTTGATTGCCTTCTGATCTCGGGAGGGACCATCAATACCCGCCACTGCCATTAAAACCGGATCGACACCGCGATAGAGGGCGACCCGGTTACAGATCCGGCGATGTCGACAAAAAGCGTAAATGGGAATTACGGCACGCACCCGCGACATCAACAGGGCGGTATTACCGGTCTCTGTCTGACAAATAATGGCTTTGATATCGCGGCAGTGATTGGCAATGGTAATTGCGGCCACAGCGATACAGGCATCACCGGCCGGATAATTGCCACGCAAAACATCGGAAGGCCTTTGCGTCGCCCGATGTTTTTCCGCCCCCATAATCACCTCGGCCATATGCCGAACGGTCTCTACCGGATACTGGCCGCTAGCGGTCTCCGCTGACAGCATCACCGCATCGGTGCCATCCAGCACCGCATTGGCGACATCACACACCTCTGCACGTGTGGGCACCGGACTAGAAATCATCGACTCCATCATCTGGGTTGCAGTGATCACCGTGCGATTCAAATAGCGGGCAAATCGAATCAAGTGTTTTTGCACCCCCATCAATTCTGCATCACCAATTTCCACCGCCAGATCCCCCCGCGCCACCATGATGACATCGCTCGCCAGAATCAGCGCCTGCAAATGCTCATCACTGGCAATCGCCTCGGCTCGCTCAATCTTGGCGACAATTTGACTATTCCCTCCCGCCTGCTGCAAAAGCTCCCGCGCCCGATGAATATCCCGCGCATCTCGGGGAAAGGATACCGCCAGATAATCCAGTTGCAGGTCGGCGGCAACCTGAATATCGCAGAGATCCTTATCGGTTAGAGCGGGAGCGGTGAGTCCGCCGCCACGCTTATTGATTCCTTTTCGATTCGATAACCAGCCGCCGTCTCGCACCTCCGTGATAACGGCACTGCCCTCAATTTTTTTGATGCACAGACTGAGGCGCCCATCGTCCAGCAGCAGGCTGTCGCCGGGACAACAATCACTGGCCAGACTAGGGTAATCCACTGATACCCCGGTACTGTTACCGCCCTCCCTCGACCAGGAGGGGTCCAAGATAAACTCGCTACCGCTATCCAGGTGCACACCACCCGTGGAAAAGTCTCCCACCCGGATTTTAGGCCCCTGCAGATCCCCCAATATGGCGACGTGACATCCCTGACGGGCACTCTCCACACGCACCTGCTCGGCGCGGCGGCGGTGCTCTTCGATTTCGCCATGGGAGAAATTCAGCCGCACAATGTTGACGCCCGCCGCGATCAACTGACGCAGAATATCCCCCTCATCAGTCGCGGGACCGAGTGTGGCGACAATTTTTGTTCGTCGAATCATGCCGGACCTAACCTTGCTCTGCTGCCTGCGTAGCGCGCCCTGCCTCAGGGGAAGCATAGCTTGTCATGCCTACCGTCTCTTTATAGAGGGCAGCGACTAAGCTTTGCCTAGACCGGGCTGGAGGTATGTCGATCGACCCGCTCGAGATTGTAGATGCCGGGATTTGGGAGTAACTCACCGATGAGCAGGTTGGTGCAACTGTGGCTACTGGGGGCCCTTCTGGTGATTGGCGGGTGCCTGACAAACAGTGCGGAGGAGGCCAGGGTAGTACAGAGCGCAGGGACGGCAAGTACGGTGTGCAATAAGAAGTGGCAATTGGTGCGCCTGCGTATAAATGGTGGCGCCATCCCGATCCAAAAGCCCGCAGACTTTACCTTCGTATGTAATCTCGATGGCAATGTAATGGGGCGCAGTGGTATCAACACCTATCGCGGCGAACTACAAGTGACGGATAATGGCCTAATGCTGTGGGACAGCTCCAGTTTCGCCTCTACTAAGATGCGCGGTCCCGAGGCCCTAATGCAACAGGAATACACTTACCTGCGCGCACTGGGCGATACCCGCCAGGCATTTACCAAGTCCCGCGGCAAGCGCCTTATCCTGCGCGACGCCTCTGGCGATATTTATATTGAATATGTCAGGGCAGGACCTTGAACACCACCACAGACCACTGATAGCTTTTACGATTAAATGTCGCAAAAACAATGAGAACGACATCATGCCGCGATCTCACCTACGCTTGCCGCTTGTGGTCCCCACTGTATTCGCCCTGTTTTTTTCAGGGTGCATGTCATTCCATGAGCCCTACCAGCAGCCCCCCAGACAATCCGCGTGGTCCGCCTGTGAGCACGACTGGATACTATCCGACCTGCAAGATGGCGAGGACACCTACGAGTACACGCTAATGTGGAAGAAGTTCTGGCGCGAGCGCCCCTTCTTCACCTGCGATCGATTCGGTTACGTGCGCGGTAATGGCGGGATCAATCCATATCTGGGGCGGTTTTCCCTGGAAAATAGCGGGGAGTTGTCCTGGCCCAGAACACCGGAGATCTCCAGAGTGGGTAGCAGTCGCCCCAGTGACGAACTCGAAGCCAATTACCTGAGAGCTCTGCGCAAAGCCCGCTATCTGGAGGTGGTGGGCAATAAGTTGATTCTAAGCAGCAATGACAGGGGTACGCGACTGGAATTCGACCGAGTCGACGAGATTATGCGCTGACGCAACCCGCTCACACCCCCTCTAAGTAGCGCCCATAAAAAAGGCGACCCAGCGGGTCGCCAATATAACAATCAAGAAGAATCAAAAAAATGAGTCAGATACGCATTCGCTTAGGAAAGCCACGGCGCGCATCATAGTTTTTACAGATGACAAAAAAATGACAAAGCGGTTATTAAAAGCGCCGCTGATGTCGCTCCAGGTTTTCCAGGCGTTTGCGCTCACTCTTGCGCAGCAACACGTAAGTAGCCCCCATACCACCGTGCTGTTTTTGTGCACTGTGGAATGCCAGTACCGCATCCAACTGCGGCAACCAATGCTTAATACAGCTCTTCAACAGTGCTGGCTGCTTGCGCCCCTCCCCCTTGCCATGAGTAATCAGAGCACAGCGCACATCCGCCTCGACACAGTCGCGCACAAACTCGACAACGGCGCTGCGCGCCATTTCCACCGAGTGGCGGTGCAGGTCGAGGCGCGCATCGATTTTATATTTCCCCAGGCGCAGGTTGCGGTAGACGCCATTCTGCACCCCGTCGCGCTTAAACTCGATGGGGTCCCAAGGCGCTACCAATTCGATATATTCGCCAGAGAGGGGATTCATATCACGCGCGGTGCGCCGGGTTGCAGCGGCGCGGCGCTCGCGCACCATCCGCTCAGAGGGCTCATCGGCCTTGCGCAGCGTCACCCGGCGCTCTTGCACCAGCGGCTTGACGTCCCCCAACTCTCCGAGGGCGTCTTTAAACAACTTGCTGTCGCTGCTCATTAAATCTTCCCCCGCCAGCGTCAGTCCAAAAATAGATCCTTAGTTAAGTCCCCCGCATTATCGGGGTTATGGGCATAGTCGGTAAAATCCTTCACACCGCGCTCGACGAGTATCTCTTCATCAATCAGCTGGCGCCCACTCAATGCGGCACCCTTGGTCACCAGCACTTCATAGGCCGCATCCGCCATGATCGCCGGCTTGCGGCTCTGCTCAAACATCTCGCGATTACCCACCGCGAACTCAATGGCGGCTGTGGCCACCAGGGTACGCGGCCACAGAGTATTAACGGCAATCCCCGCCTCGCGCAACTCCTCTGCCAATCCCAGGCTCAAGATGGTCATGCCGAACTTGGACAGGGCGTAGGGTGCGAAGGGCCCCAACCACTTCGGCTGCAGGTTGAGCGGAGGGCACAAACTGAGGATGTGCGCATTGCTCGATTGCTTTAGATAGGGCATCGCCAAGTGCGCGGTCAGATACACTGCGCGGCTGTTGATGTTCTGCATCAGGTCGTAGCGCTTGGGCGGAGTGGACTCCACGCTGGTCAGGTTAATGGCGCCGGCGTTGTTGATCACCGCATCGATACCGCCGAACTGGTCGGCAGCCAGTGCCATCGCTTCCTGTACACGCTGCTCATCGCGCACGTCAACCTGAAGCGCCAGAGCCTTGCCTCCGGCATTCTCCACTTCCTGCGCCACCGAAAAGATGGTGCCGGGCAGCTTTGGGTGGGGTTCTGCGGACTTGGCGGCGATCACAATATTGGCGCCATCGGCGGCACACTTGAGCGCTATGGCGCGGCCAATACCGCGGCTGGCACCGGTGATAAAGAGGGTCTTGTCCTTAAGCGCCCCTGTGTTTTCCGTCAGGGTTACAAACTCTTCACTCATTTTCTTCAGCCTCCGGGGCAGTCACGACCGGACTGTAAATTTCCTTGAAGATCGCCGGCATGCGCTTCGGCCTACCACTGGACAGCTCGATGCACACCAACCGCCACTGGGCCCGCAGTACCAATGCCCCATCGGCGGCGCGAAAGACTTGAAAGCAGCGGGACATGTTCAGGCGCCCGTCCACCTGCGTGAGCCAGGTGCCAAATACCAATTCATCCCCCTCTCTCGCCGCCAGTATATAGTCATACTGCCCGTGACGAATGGCCATTCCCCGGTCGAGTTCCTGGTAATTCGTGACATCTAATCCCAGTTCAGTGCTGTGCGCCCAGGCGGTGGCCTCGCACCAGCGTACATATTCGGCATTATTGGCATGGTGCAGACCATCCACATGCTGAGCGCGCACCACCACCTTGTGGATAAAAGGATTGGGTAAATCCCATTGCATAGGCAAGCCCTGGCTAGATTCAAGAAACGGTGAAAACAGGGTTCCACGTATTTGCTTAGAATGCGCAAATAA
Source organism: Microbulbifer echini (assembly GCF_041447225.1). Lineage (NCBI taxonomy): Bacteria > Pseudomonadati > Pseudomonadota > Gammaproteobacteria > Cellvibrionales > Microbulbiferaceae > Microbulbifer > Microbulbifer echini. The sequence continues at coordinate 15,657 of NZ_JBGMEL010000011.1, forward strand.
CAGGTATAAAAAAAGGCCCCCTAGGGGGCCTTTTCACAAGCTGCAGCGGGATTATGCGTCCGCTTTGACCTGAGCGCCTTCAGTCTGCTGCTGCGCCTGATTCAGGGCTTGGGCAAACAGGGCGTCGAAATTAACCGGTGGCAACATCAGAGCCGGGAAAGAGCCTTTAACAACAGCGTTGTCGATCACTTCGCGGGCATACGGGAACAGGATCTGCGGACAGGCGGTATTCAGTGCCTGCGCCAGCTGTTGACCTTCCAGGCCTTTGATACCAAACAGGCCGGCCTGCTTCACTTCCACCAGGAACGCCGTGTCTTCTTCCAGCTTCACCGTGATGGTGAGCGTCAGCGCCACTTCGTACAGATCGTCTTCAACCTTGGCGGTCTTGGTGTTCAGCTCCTGGTTTACCTGGGGCTTCCACTGTTTTTTGAAAACATCGACACCCATTGGGGTCTCGAAGGAGAGGTCCTTCAGGTAGATACGCTGCATTGCGAATTGTACTTGTGGAGCCTCTGCGTTTGCCGCGCCGTTTAATTCTTCAGCCATGTTACTGCCTGTTTTTATAAAAAGTGTATTGATGCCTTCCGTGAGAAAGACTCCCCATATGAAGCCTTCAGATTGGGGCCTGCAAATACCGTTTCAAGGCCCGGACCGGATTAATCGCAAATATTGAAAACCGCTTGAGGCACGCGACGTCAACCTTTATCAACCAGCCGACTTGAGCAATCCATCGAGCTTGCCACTGCGCTCTGCGGCCATCAACTCGTCGCAACCGCCCACATGGAACTCGCCAATCCAGATCTGCGGTACCGTGCGGCGACCGGCCTTTTCCGCCATCTGCGCGCGCAGCTCGGGCTTGTTATCCACCGCAATCTCACGATAGTGCACACCCTTACTCTTCAGCAGTTGCTTGGCACGCACACAATAAGGACAAAAACGGGTGGTATAGATGACTACATCCTGCATGACAAAACTCCGTCAAACTGATACATCCAATTAACCCTTGCCTTTCACCAAGGGCAGGTTCTGGTTGCTCCACTCGCTCATGCCGCCCTGTAATCGGCGCACCTGGAAGCCCTTCTGCTTCAGCAGGCGGCCCGCGGGCCCGGCGTGCTGGCCCATTTTATCCGCGACAATTACGACCTTTTCCTTAAATGGCTCCAGCTCAGCAAAGCGTTCGGCCACCTCCCCGTGGGGGATATGTAGGGCATCGACGATATGTCCGGCGGTAAACTCACTGCGATCGCGCACATCCAGGACCTTGGCCCCATCGCTGTTAATCAACCGGGTCACCTCATGCAGGGATACCGGTACACCGGCCTTGTAGCGCTCACTCAGAACCAGCGCATACAGCAGTGCAACAAGCAGGCCGACCAGCAGCCACTGCTCACTCAAAAAAACGAAAAAATCCACTCCGCCCCCAAAATCCATCGTGGTGATCGTTACGGCGCAGCTGCGCCAAAGCTGGCGGGAGTATACACGATTGTGGCGAATTTCTAACCAGCAAAATGTTCCCCCTACGGCACTCACATAGACTCTACAGGACCCATCCAGCACTAATCGACATGGTTAAACGATGGCCGAACGGGTTAAAATCCGCGTCCGCAATCCAAACCACCCGATAGAGGAAATCCGTCGCTATGGCCGCTCCGCAAGCCCCGCAAAAACGCCCCCTGGTCCTGCTGATTCTGGACGGCTTCGGCCACAGCGACAATCCCGAGTACAACGCGATTCGCGCCGCAAAGTCTCCGGTATGGGACAACATCTGGGCAACCCGTCCAAAAACGCTGATCCAGACCTCCGGTATGGCAGTGGGCCTGCCCGAGGGACAAATGGGCAACTCCGAAGTTGGGCATATGACACTGGGCGCCGGCCGGGTGGTGTACCAGAACTTCACCCGGATCAATAAGGCCATCCAGGACGGCGACTTCTTTCGCAATGCCGCCTATACCGCAGCGGTAGACAAAGCCATCACCAACAACGGCGCGATACATATTATGGGGCTGCTCTCCGAGGGCGGCGTGCACAGCCACGAAGATCATATCGTCGCCATGGTAACCCTGGCCGCACAGCGCGGTGCCCGCGCCATCTATGTGCACGCCTTCCTCGATGGCCGCGATACGCCACCGCGCAGTGCCGAGCCCTCTATCGCACGTCTGATGCAGGTGTGCGATGCCGTTGGCAATGCGCATATGGCCACCCTGGCCGGCCGCTACTTCGCCATGGACCGGGACCAGCGCTGGGAACGCACCAAATCCGTCTACGATATGCTCACCCTGGGCACTGCACAGCACAGTGCCCGCGATGCCCTGGCGGGGCTGGCCGCCGCTTATGAGCGCGGTGAGAACGATGAGTTTGTCGCCCCAACAGTTATCGGCGAGCCGGCTCCAATTCAGGATGGCGATGCCCTGATCTTTATGAATTTCCGCCCGGATCGCGCGCGTCAGCTGACCCGCGCCTTCACCGAGGCGGATTTCGATGGCTTCGAGCGCATTGCCAAGCCGCAACTGGCAGACTTTGTGATGACCACCGAATACGCTGCCACTATTCATGCCAGCTGCGCCTTTCCCCCAGAAAAACTGGTCAACGCCCTCGGCGAGTACCTTTCGGCTCAGGGCAAAACCCAACTGCGCATCGCCGAGACCGAGAAGTACGCACACGTCACTTTCTTCTTCAGCGGCGGTCGCGAAGAACCCTATAGCGGTGAAACCCGCGAGCTGATCAAGTCTCCAGATGTGGCCACTTACGACCTGCAACCGGAAATGAACGCAGCGGAAGTCACCGACAAACTGGTCGCCGCCATCGACAGCGGTGCGTACGACACCATTATTTGTAACTACGCCAACGGCGATATGGTCGGCCACACCGGCGTCTTCGAGGCGGCAGTGAAGGCTGTAGAAGCCCTGGACCAGTGTGTCGAGCGCGTAGTCGACGCAGCGCTGGCCGCAGGCGGTGAAGTATTGATCACTGCGGATCACGGCAATGTGGAGGAAATGTTTGACGCTAACTCGGGCCAGGTCAGCACCCAGCACTCCACGCTGCCGGTACCATTCGTTTATGTCGGTGCACGCAATGTGCAAATGTGTGACGGAGGCAGTCTGGCGGATGTGGCGCCAACCATGTTAGCGTTGATGCACCTGCCACAACCGGCAGAAATGACTGGCCATAGTTTGGTAAAAATGGACTGATGAAAACTCTCGTACTCTTCCTGATCGCCCTATTGTCCCTGCCCGCCTGGAGTCAGGCGGAGGCGGACCAACAAGCACGCCTCACCGAAATTAAGCAGCGTATCGAGTCCCTGCAACAGGAGCTCAACCAGGTGCGCGGCCAGCGCGACCAGCTGCTCAAGGATCTGGAAGAGAACGAGAAAGATATCTCCGGGCTGCACCGGCGCATAGACCAGATCCGGCGGGATATGCGCAGCCGCACAGAAAAGCTGCGCGAACTCCGGCAGGAGCAGAAAACGCTACAGGAGGCCCGGCGAAGTATGCAGCGGCGGGTCGAACAGGAGATCGCCGCCGCTTACCGACTGGGCCGACAAGAACAGATCAAACTCCTCCTCAACCAACAAGACCCACAGAACATCGCCCGCCAGCTCCGCTACCACGATTACTTCCTCCAAGAACGCAGCCGCGTTATCGACCACTACCTGCAAACCCTCACCTCGCTGGAGACGGTCTCGGCATCGATTGAGCGCGAGCAGAATACCTTGCAGGCAGAGCGGGCACAGCTGCAGGAGCGCCAGGAAAAACTGCGCAGCGCACAACAGGGGCGCAAACGCACACTGGAAAAATTGGCGGCGAAACTCGCCAATGGCGGCGGTGAACTCAAACAGCTGCAGGGTGACCGCAAGCGCCTGCAGACATTGATCGACGAGGTGGGGCGGGCTATCGCCTCACTGGTCAATCCGGACCAGCACAAGCCCTTCGCCCGCCAGCGGGGCAAGCTGCAATGGCCGGTCAAAGGGCGTCGCGCCAATGCCTACGGCCAGCGCCGCGCCAACGGTATCACCTGGAAAGGGGTGACCATCCGCGCCGCCGCGGGGGAGCCCGTGCGCGCAGTACACCGCGGGCGCGTGGTCTTTTCCGACTACCTGCGCGGCCACGGCATGCTGGTGATCCTCGAGCACGGCGACGGCTATATGAGTCTCTACGCGCACAATCAATCCCTCACCCGCAATATTGGCGAATGGGTCGAGAGTGGCGATACCATCGCGCGGGTCGGTAACAGCGGCGGCCTCACCCACAGCGGCGTCTATTTTGAAATCCGCCATCGCGGCAGAGCCCAGGATCCCACGGTGTGGTGCCGGGGTTAAACAATAGCCGTCCCGCTCGATGGCTCTTGGTTCTTTGGTGCATGCCACGCATTTGTACCAGTGCTCAGAGCCACTGCAAGACAGTCGGGCTTTTCGCGACTAAGCCTGTGACACAGTAGAATTTGGCGGCGCATTAGAATCCCTGCCAATCTCTGCGGTCTACACTTTCGCAAAGCAGCGAAGAAATAAGGCAGAGGTCACAACAATATGTTCATATCCAAGGCGCTCACCACTTTTCTCGGAGCTGCCGCCCTCACAGCCCTGCCATTGATGGGACTCAGCGAGGGGGGCAACCAACCCAATGTGGCCACCGAGAACAGCGGGCGCCTGCCCCTCGAAGACCTGCGCAGCTTCGCCAAGGTCTTCGAGCAAATTCGCCAGGGCTATGTGGAAGAGGTGGACGACCGCACCCTGCTGGAATACGCCATCAAAGGCATGCTGCAGGGCCTAGATCCCCACTCCTCCTATCTCGACCGCCGCTCCTTCGACGACCTGCAGGCAAACACCACCGGTGAATTTGCCGGTCTCGGGATCGAGGTGGGTATCGAGGACGACCACATCACCGTCATCACTCCGATGGATGACACCCCCGCCTCCCGCGCCGGGCTCAAATCGGGCGATGTGATACTGCGCCTTTCAGGCAAATCCTTGAAAGGCATCGGCCTGGACGAGGCGGTGGAGTGGATGCGCGGGCCCAAGGGCAGCAGCGTGACACTGACTATCGCCCGCAAGGGCCACAAGCAACCCTTCGATGTCACCCTCAAGCGCGATACCGTGCGCGTGCGCAGTGTGCGCAGCAAAGTACTCGACGAGGGCTACGGCTACCTGCGTATCAGCCAGTTTCAGCTGGACACCGGCGCCGATGTCGCCGAGGAACTGATCAAACTGCAGAAGAAAGGCGCCCTGAAGGGCCTGATTATCGACCTGCGCAACAACCCCGGCGGCGTATTGCAGTCCTCGGTAAAAGTGGCCGATGCCTTCCTTGAAGAGGGGCTGGTGGTCTACACCGAGGGACGCAATGAAGCCGCCAATCTGAGCTACTCCGCCGAACCCGGCGACCTCACTGAGGGCGCCCCACTGGTCGTGTTGATCAACGCCGGTTCCGCCTCGGCCGCAGAAATTGTCGCCGGCGCCCTACAGGACCACCGCCGCGCCGTGGTTATGGGTACCGACAGCTTCGGCAAGGGCTCGGTGCAAACGGTGATCCCCATCAATGACGAGCGCGCCATTAAACTGACCACCGCCCTCTATTACACCCCCAACGGTCGCTCCATCCAGGCCCAGGGCATCACGCCGGACATCACCGTGGAACGGGTCAAAGTCACCCGTCTCAACGATACGCCGCGCCCCACTGAAGCGGACCTGGCCGGACACCTGGACAATGGCAATGGCGGTGCCGATCGAACTTCGGAGGACCGTGCGCGGGAACAGGAGGAGCGCGATAACTGGCTGGATCGCGACAATCAGATTTTCGAGGCACTCAATGTACTCAAAGGGCTGAATCTCTACGCTCACAGGGACAGGGGTCTGCGCGAACGCTTTGCCCGTGCAGATAAAAAGCAGTAACTGGCGCGCGGCGGGCTCACACCCGCCGTCAGCGCAACCGCTTCAACTTAACGCACCCCTCACCTGTCCGCGATCCCCCTCTCTGCCCACAGGCATCTCAAAGACCTCAAATATCTATAGGCGCATCTCTATCCCAGCTTCCTGCATATAGGCTTTGGCTTCGGCGATACTGAACTCGCCAAAGTGGAAGATACTGGCCGCCAGTACCGCATCGGCACCACCCTGTAATACGCCCTCGGCCAAATGCTGCAGATTGCCGACGCCGCCGGAGGCAATCACCGGCACCGGCACCGCCTCTGTAATCGTGCGGGTCAGATTCAGGTCGAAACCATTCTTGGTGCCATCGCGATCCATACTGGTGAGCAGTATTTCACCGGCGCCGTACTCGGCCATCTGCCGCGCCCAACCCACGGCGTCTATACCGGTGGGCTGGCGCCCACCGTGGGTAAAGATCTCCCAGCGGTTCTCGCCCACCTGCTTGGCATCGATGGCCACCACAATGCACTGGCTGCCGAAACGCTCGGCCGCCTCGCGCACAAACTCGGGATTCTTCACCGCTGCAGAGTTGATCGCCGTCTTGTCCGCACCGGCGTTAAGCAGATTGCGGATATCCTGCAGGCTGCGTACGCCACCACCGACGGTGAGCGGAATAAACACCTCGTGCGCCATTTTTTCCACGATATGCAGAATCGTATCGCGTTGCTCGTGGGTGGCGGTGATATCGAGAAAAGTGACCTCATCGGCCCCCGCCTCGTTGTAGCGGCGGGCGATTTCTACCGGGTCGCCGGCATCGCGGATATCGACAAAGTTCACGCCCTTTACCACGCGGCCGCCATCGACATCGAGACAGGGAATAATGCGTTTCGCCAGTGCCATTATTTTTTCCGTTGATCGCAGAGCTGCTGCGCCGCGCGCAGGTTCAGCTTGTCTTCGTAAATTGCCCGACCGGTAATCGCCCCGTATATCGCACCGGTATCCAGTAGCTGTTCGATATCCTCGATGCTGCTGACCCCACCGGAGGCGATAATCGGCACCTGCACCGCACGGGCCATTTCCAGGGTGGCCTCGATATTGACCCCCTGCATCATCCCGTCGCGGGCGATATCGGTGTATACGATCGAGCTGACCCCACAATCGGCGAAACGCTTGGCCAGTTCTGTGGCTTTCAGCTCGGATACCTCGGCCCAACCCTCAGTGGCCACCAATCCGTCTTTGGCATCGAGACCGACGATAATATGCCCCTCGAATTCACGACAGGCCTCCTCCACCAGCCTGGGCTCTTTCACTGCCGCAGTGCCGATAATGGCCCAGGTCACTCCGGCTTGCAGATAGCGCTCGATGGTGTGCAAGTCGCGGATACCGCCGCCGATCTGCACTGGCAGGTGGGGAAACTGTTTGGCGATAGCGGTGACGGCCTCACCGTTGACCGGATTGCCGGCGAAGGCGCCATTCAGGTCCACCAGGTGCAGGCGCTTGGCGCCCTCGTTCACCCAGTGCTGGGCAGTGGCCAGGGGGTCGTCGGAAAATACGGTGGCGTCGTCCATTTCGCCCTGACGCAGGCGTACGCACTGGCCATCCTTCAAATCGATAGCGGGTATTACAATCATGCTCTGTCTTTCATCGGCAGTAGTTATTGGGGGCGGGAATAGTCCGCGGGCCTCAGGCCCGGCCATTCCAGCTGACAAAGTTTTTAAGTAGTTGCAGGCCAGTCTCGGCGCTCTTCTCCGGGTGAAACTGGGTAGCGAAAATATTTTCCCGCGCCACCGCGGCCGCCAGGGGCACACCGTAGTCCGTGCTCCCGGCCAGATCCGCATTGTCCTCAGCGGGGACATAGTAACTGTGCACAAAGTAAAAACGGCTGTTGTCGGCGATGCCGGCCCACAGGGGGTGCTCGCGAGTTTGCCGCACACTGTTCCAGCCCATATGCGGGACTTTCAAGCGCTCCCCCATGGCGGCCAAGGGCAGGGCCTTGCCGAAAAATTTCACTGGCTGCGGAAAAATATCCAGACAATCGACCCCATTATTTTCCTCACTGTGGCGCATCATAATTTGCATGCCCACACAGATACCCAGCACCGGCGTCTCCGCGGCGATGGCATCCTCGAGCAGCGGCGCGAAACCCGCCTCGACAAACCCTGTCATACAGTCGCGGATAGCACCAACTCCCGGTACCAATAAGCGCTCTGCGCCCTCGGCCTGCTCGGGAGTTTGCGCCAGCACGACCTCGGCTTGCGGCGCCACTTTGTCCAGGGCACTGGCCACCGAGTGCAGATTGCCCATGCCGTAGTCGAGTACCGCAATCTTCCCCATCACAACACCCCCTTGGTGGAGGGCATGGTGCCGGCCATCCGCGGGTCCGGGGTCAGCGCCATACGCAGGGCGCGGCCGAACGCTTTGAATACGGTTTCCACCTGGTGATGGGCGTTGTAGCCGCGCAGGCAATCGATATGCACCGTCACCAGCGCATGGTTTACAAAGCCCTGGAAGAATTCGTAGAACAGCTCGGTATCGAAGTTGCCGATGCGCTTTTGCGTGAAAGGCACCTCCATCACCAGGCCGGGGCGACCGGAAAAGTCGATCACCACCCTGGAAAGGGCCTCATCCAGCGGCACATAGCTGTGACCGTAGCGGGTCATGCCCTTCTTATCTCCCAGAGCTTCGGTGATGGCTTTGCCGAGGGTGATGCCAATATCTTCCACCGTATGGTGGTCATCGATATGGATATCGCCATCGCAGCGGATATCCATATCGATCATACCGTGGCGGGCAATCTGATCGAGCATATGCTCCAAAAAGGGAACCCCGGTGGCAAACTGGCCGTGCCCCTGGCCGTCCAGGTTGACGCTGACTTGAATCTTGGTTTCCAGAGTGTCGCGGGTGACGCTAGCCTTACGCATCGAGAGCGTTCCTTTTTTGGTCGATAAGACAGAGGGCGCAAATTATAGGATGAATGACGCCCCCTGTGGTCCGCTAGTGTCAGATGAAACTTGATTCGTAATCCTGAGCACCTATCATGCTCAGCATGGTTACCTTCAAGCGCCGAAAATCCCATTACTGGGCCAGCCTGTTTCTGCTACTCGCCTTAGTCGCAGCACAGCCGCTGTGGGCGGAGCATTTCCACCTTGGCAACAGCCAGGTAGAACTGTGTGACCTGTGCTGTATGCACTCCCCCGCAGCACTCAGCAGCGAGCCATTGCTCGTTCAGGCTGAGCCCCAAAGTCATTACAACCGACGCTCTGCGCCGACAGCGCGCGATTGCCAGCCGGAGCGCCAGAGCGCGCGCGCCCCACCTCCCTCCCTGTCACTCCGTTAATCCAAAAAACACTAACAACTTGCTTTGTGGATGCCCGCGCCTGTGCGCCTTGGGCGGCGTCCGCCTGTGACAGGACACAAAAACCAATGACCAAGTTCAACACTTTGGCCCTGGCCATCGCCAGCCTGGCCGCGCCCGCTATTTACGCTGCTGAAACCCACTCGACCTTAGAAGAGGTCAACGTCACCGTATCGCCGCTGGATAAACCCGCCGATGCCGTAGCTGCGCCAGTCACCGTCCTCTCCGGCGACGCACTGCGCAAGTCCGCCGCAGCGACCCTGGGCCAGACTCTGCAAGATCAGCCCGGTGTGGCCAACGCCTCCTTCGGCAGTGGCGTGGGCCTGCCGGTGATTCGCGGCCAGAGCGCCAATCGGGTAAAAATCCTCAGCGATAACCTAGATGTGTCCGACGCCTCCAGCACCAGCTCCGACCACGCCGCCAGTATCGAGCCGCTGCTCGCCGAGCGCATCGAGATACTGCGCGGCCCCGCCGCCCTGCGCTATGGCAGCGGAGCCGTGGGTGGCGTGGTTAATATCATCGATGGACGCATCCCCAGCGCCGTGCCCGAAGCGGTGGAGGGCGCAGTCGAGCTGCGCCACAACAGCGCCGACCGCCAGGACGCCTCCGTCTTTCGCCTCACCGGTGGCGCGGGGCAGCTGGCCTGGTATGTGGACGGGGTCTATCGGGAAAATGGCGATACAGAAATTCCGGGCCTCGCCATTATCGAACACGGCGAAGAGCACGATGATCACGAGGAACACGAGGAACACGCCGGCGAAGAAAGCGAGCACGAAGAGGCGTTCAACACCGACGGCTATGTGGGCAACACCAATGCCCGCGCCCACAGCTATAGCGGCGGCGCCTCCTGGATCACCGACAGCGGCTTTATCGGTGTCTCGGTCAACCGCCTGGAAAACAACTACGGCATCCCCCTGGGTACCCACGAGCACCACCACGAGGAAGCGCACGCAGGGGAAGACCACGATGAACATGAGGAACACGCCGAGGTCGGTGCAATCGATGCAGTGCGTATCGACATGGCCCAGACCCGCTACGATCTCAAAGGCGAGCATCGCTTCGACGGCGATTACTGGGACAAACTGAGCTTACGCATCGGCTACAACGATTACGAGCATGTGGAGCTGGATGGCGACGTGGCGGGCACCCGCTTCACTAACGAAGCCTGGGAGAGCCGGATTGAAATCACTCACGATGCCGGTAACGGCTGGCGCGGTGCCTACGGTTTGCAATTGACTGACAAAGACTTCGCCGCCGTTGGCGACGAGGCCTTTATCCAGCCCTCGCGTACCCGCAGCGCCGGTTTTTTCACCATGAAAGAGCGCGAGTGGGGCGACTGGCACCTGGATCTGGGCGCGCGCCTGGAGCGCGTGGATATAGATCCAGAAATGGCCAACGAGCGCGATTTCAACCTGGTCGGCGCCAGCGCCACACTGCAGTACTTCCTCGCCGAGCACCAACATGTCAGTCTCGGCGCCACCCACTCCGAGCGCGCCCCGGTAGCCGAGGAACTGTTTGCCGACGGCGCACATTTGGCGGAATCCCGCTATCTGTTGGGAAATAACGAACTGGATAAGGAGAGCGGCGTTAACCTGGAGCTGGGTTATCACCACCACAACGAAGCGGCCAGCGGCTGGCACGCCGCCCGGATTGAGGCCAGTGTGTTCTACAATCAGATCGGCGACTATATCTACGCACAGAACACCGGCGGCGAGGAAGAGGGGCTGCCCATCTACGCCTATGCCAATCGCGATGCGACTTTCTACGGTGCCGAGGCCTCGGTGACCTTTCCCCTGCGGGGCAGTTATTACGTGACACTGTTTGGCGATATGGTGCGCGCGCGCTTCGATGAAGCCATCACTGGTGAAAGCTCCGATGTACCGCGTATGCCGCCACTGCGTATGGGCCTGGCTCTGGGTGCCGAATACGACCAGTGGGGTTGGGAATGGCGCACAGTACAGGCCGCGGATCAGGACCGCGCCGGTGCCTATGAAGAGCCTACCGACGGCTACACCCGCATGGACCTGAGCGCTGAGTACAACTTCACGATCGGCGGCAGCGACGCAGTGCTCTTCGCCAGCGCGCGCAACCTGCTCGACGAGGAAATCCGCAACGCCACCTCTCTGCTGCGCGACTATGCACCGGCACCGGGCCGCAGCATCGAAGCCGGCGTGCGCTTTATTTTCTAAGGCACAATTGCTTCAATGGCCCCGCAGTGCATCGGCCCTGCGGGGCTGTATTTCCTACACTTCCCGGATAAGCTCTTTGTGAAGGGCACGGGAACATCAACCCCCGCCGCAGCGTCTGAAGTGTTGGTATACACGACGAATCTTCTAAAAAACACAGGGACAATCCTCTCCATGGCCTGGATCAAGCGCACACTTATCGCCTTACTGGTCGTTTTCCTTCTGCTCGCCGGCGCCGTCGCCTGGCTACTGGCTGGCCTAGACATCAATCAATACAAACCGCAGTTGGAGAAACTCGCCGCCAAGCAGGGCATCTCTCTGCAACTGCAGGGAGACATCGGCTGGCAGATATGGCCCCAGGTCGGTTTGCAACTGCGCGATATCACCATGGCCCCGCTGCAACTGCCCGAAGAGATCCTGGTGCGCGCCGATAAGATCGCCGTGGGGGTGGCCCTCAAGCCTCTGCTGCAGCGCCGTGTGGAGGCCGAGGAAATTGTACTGATCGCCCCACAGATTGAACTCTCCGTGGACAAAGAGGGGCGCGGTAATTGGGAGCTGATCAGCGAAGCACTGGAGGCGCAGAAAAAACAGCCGCCCAAGCTGGAAATTCCCAGGGAATCGGAAGAGCCGGCCCAGCAACAAGTTGAGCTCAGCCTGGACAAACTGCGTATTGAACAGGGTCTGCTTTCCTACAGTGACGCCCGCACCGCTAAGACCTACAAGGTGGAAGACCTGAGTATTAGCGCCGACAACCTAGTGCCCGGCGGCGAACCTGGGCAACTCAGCGCCAATGCCAATGTGAGTGGCAGCGATTTGCGCTATCCGCTCAAACTGAAACTGGACAGTACCCTGGCCCTGGACGAAGGCCTCAACGGCCTGCGTCTGCAACCCCTGCAACTAATCGTTACCTCCAGCAACAGCGCCAAGGCCACCGTACACCTACGCGGCTATGTGCGTCGCGACAACGGCAATCAGCCCTGGCGTGTACAGATGAATCTCAACGCCAGCGCCGACCCCCTGCGCCCCTGGCTCGATCTGACCGGCAGCGAAGTCGTTACCCGCGATAGCGCCGTACTACAGAAACTGAATATCGAAGCCAGCATCGAAGGCACGGAACAAAAACTCAATCTGACACCACTACAGTTGCAGCTCGACGGCACCACCTTCAACGGCAGCGCTCAGCTGCGCAACGCGGAAATGCCTGGGCTCGACCTAAGCCTGCGCGGCGGCGTTTTTAACCTGGACAGCTACCTGCCGCCTTCCGATGAAGAAAGCGGTGAGGAGGGCAATAAGAAGAGCGGGGAGCCTGTAACAAAGGCACCCTCCACGGAAGCCACAGCACAAAGTGAGGAATCGACACAAACTCCAACGTCCGCGGAGACCCTCAGCGCTCAGCAGACCGAAAAGAAATCCAAGGCCGACACGCAGGGGAAAACCGCCCAGCAAGTACCCGGCGAACCCCTGCCCCTCAGCGATCTGCGCGGTTTCAACGCCAACATCAGCCTCGCCCTGGATCAGTTGCAAGCCGCCGGTCTGCAGCTCGACAGCCCGGAAATACAACTCACGGTGGACAACGGCCTCTACCAGCTACAAAAACTCAGTGCCGACCTCTATGGTGGCCAACTCAATAGCAACGGCCAGTTTAACGCCCGCGCCCAGACGGCCGAAGGACAAGTCCGCGGCGGCCTCACCGGCGTGGATATCGGTAAGGTGCAGGAAGCGCTGTTCCCCAGTGAGAAAGTACAGGTGACCGGCGAGGCCAGCGTGAATTGGGATGGGCGCACCAAGGGCAAAACCTCCACCGATCTGCAGGAGAATCTGCGCGCGGCCGTTAACCTGTCCAGCAAAGAGCTCTCCATAACGCCGTTTAACCTGGAAAAGAGCATGTGCCAACTGTTCAGCTATGCGGAGAGTACCCCGATGCCAGACCGCGACTGGCCAGCGCAAACCGACCTGCAAGACCTGCGCGCCACTATCGCGGTGAAAGGCGAAGAGGTGAACGTGACCGAAATTCTCGCCGGCATCGAGAATATCGCCATGACCGGCGATGGTGAGATAGACCTGAAAAAACAGGACTTCGATTTCGCCCTCGGCCTCGCCCTGGTCGGCGAGAACACCTCCGCCGACGGCTGCTCCGTGAAGAACAAGCGCTGGCGCAACCGCCCGCTGCCACTGCGCTGCAAGGGCGACTTCAACGATGTGGGACCGGGTACCTGTAAACCCGACAGCCGCCGCATCGACGACCTGGTGCGCGAAGAACTGAAATACAAAGCCAAAAAAAAATATGGCGATAAAGTGGAAGAAAAGGTCGACGAACTGAAAGAAAAATTGAAAAACCTTTTTGGCCGTTAATGAAAGCCGCACCGGGGTCCGCCCGGTGCGCAACTTCGGCCCCAATATTCCACGCCAGCCACGCTCGCAATACCCTCATTACTCGAAAGCCGTTTCTAAAGACCGCATTGAACTGCAGTAACGAATGATAACGAGGGGACTGGCGATACCGTTGCCAAAGGCCTGAATCATCCCCTGCCCTTTTTTACATATCCTTTGATTTTTTTCCCATCCCACGACAACTTCCTTATTGCTTGCACTTTCTTTTCCCAAGATCAGTACAAACTCTACAGGGTGAATTGGCCAAATAACGGGAATAACAAATGCCATTACTGGAACGGAATCGAGACAATAAATCCAAGCAAGTGATCACCAAGCTGGTTACTAATGCTGCGAAAAACACACCTGGAGAGGAGGCCTGGGGTAACAACCACGTGAACTGCTATGCCTGGGCCGCAAACTGCGAGAAGCCCCACAAGGGCAAGCCAGACCCCGGCTCCAACTCCGGCTATGACGCGGGCCTGGACAATGCCCGTCTGATTGAGGGCGCCAAGCGCGACGGTATGGCCTATGTAGCCAATGCCCCAGCAAATGATCCCCCCCCTTTCACAAAGGGTTATTATTGTGTTGCCCTATATAAGTCCACAACCGATCACCACTGGTACCGGCGAGACCCGGAAACCGGCTACTGGACTCACAAACCAGGCGCTCACGGGGTGAAAAACTACGGCCCCGGTTTTGTGATTCTGCCCAAGCAGCTGGAAAGAGCAAACCATAACTATGGTATGGCAGCCACGGACTATCACTTTGTCGGCTATTTCTATGTGCCGGAAGAGGGCATTCAGGTCTGACAACTCAACCGGGATCGTCACGATCTTTCTCAGGCAGATCTAGACGATACGGGATGTGTGACCGGCCCTCATATATTTCATCTGGGCGATCCAAACAGTGCCGTCAGCGTACGCAACTCTATTGGGGGCTCCCCCCTGGTTATTTGTAACCAGGATCAGGGGATGCCTCTACCACTGACGCTTCTCTTTCGGGCCGGTAGGTAGATCCCCGCCCCCAGTACCTGCCGATCAACACTGATCCGATGTGCTGTAGCCCCCTCAGCCGCCGTATCGACAACCTCTTGCGCGAAGAACTGAAATACAAAGCCAAAAAAATATGGGGATAAAATCGAAGAAAAGGTCGACGAACTAAAAGAAAAATTGAAAAATCTCTTCGGCCGTTGATCGCAGCCGCACCGGGTCCGCCCGGTACGCAACTCCGGCCCCAATACTCCACGCCACCCAAACTCGCAGTACCTCCATGACCCCAAAGCAGTTCCAAAACGCCGTCCTCAAATGGTTCGACAAACACGGGCGCAAGGACCTGCCCTGGCAACAAAACATCAATCCCTACCGAGTGTGGGTCTCCGAGATCATGCTGCAACAGACTCAAGTGAGCGCCGTTATCCCCTATTTCGAGCGCTTTATGCAGAGCTTCCCCACCCTGCAGACCCTCGCCACCGCGCCGCTGGATAAGGTACTGGCCCACTGGAGCGGCCTCGGCTATTACGCCCGTGCGCGCAACCTGCACAAATGTGCGCAGACAGTTTTGCAGGTACACCGCGGAGAATTCCCACAGGATGTTGAAGCACTCACAGAATTGAGCGGTATCGGTCGCTCCACTGCCGGCGCGATTGCCAGTATCAGTATGGGGCTCCGAGCACCAATCCTCGACGGCAACGTAAAACGGGTTCTGGCGCGCTACCGCGCCGTAGAGGGCTGGCCTGGGCAGAGCGCCGTGGCCAAAGAGCTGTGGGATCTGGCCGAGACCTACACGCCCGACAAGCGCGTCAATGATTACACCCAGGTGATGATGGATCTGGGCGCTACCTTGTGTACTCGCAGCAAACCCCGCTGTGAAGAGTGTCCGTTAAAGAAATCCTGTGCGGCCCACGCCCAGGGCAAACCGCAGGATTACCCCGGAAAGAAACCGCGCAAGGAAAAACCGGTGCGCAGTGCCACCCTCTTGCTACTGGAATACGAAGGTGAGATTTATCTGCAGCAGCGCCCCGCTAGCGGTATTTGGGGCGGCCTCTGGAGTCCACCCCAAGCTGAAGATCCCAAGGCCTGGCTGGCTCAACGGCGCTGGCACGCCAGCGCCATACAAACATTGCCACTACTGCGCCATACCTTCAGCCACTTTCACTTGGATATTACCCCGCAGTGGGTACAACTCGACAAAGTCCCCGCACAGGTGGCGGAGAACGGCGCCGGCTGGTATAAACTCCGGCAGTTAAACCGCGCTCGCGCGGCCCAGGAACTGGGGCTACCCGCCCCGATCGTCAAGCTGGCAAAACAACTACTGGCGCTGCAGGCACCCCTGTGAGCACCAACAACGGCCGACTAAAATCAGGAGGAGTCCATGTCCAGAACCGTATTCTGCCGCAAGTACCAAGAGGAATTGGAAGGCTTGGACGCACCGCCCTTCCCCGGCCCCAAAGGCGTAGAACTTTTTGAACACGTATCCAAAAAAGCCTGGCAGGAGTGGATGTCACACCAGACCATGCTGATCAACGAAAAGCATCTGAACATGATGGAACCCTCCAGCCGCGCCTATCTCAGTGAGCAGATGATGAAGTTCCTCAGCGGCGAAGAGTACGACGCCGCCGACGGCTACGTCCCCCCGGAACAACAGTAAGCGGGCCTCGCAAACCTTCCTCGGTAAAGAAAGAAAACTTTTTATAATCAAGGGGTTGACTCTATACCGGGGAAGAGCTTTAATACGCGCCTCGCGACGCAGGGGAAGCCCAGCAAAATCGCAAAGCCCGGATAGCTCAGTCGGTAGAGCAGGGGATTGAAAATCCCCGTGTCGGTGGTTCGATTCCGCCTCCGGGCACCATATTAAAACCCGCGTCAGCGCTAGCTTTCGCGGGTTTTTTAATGTCCCACCAAAGCATCTAAATACCCACCAGTGTCAACGCAGATCCCCTAAATCCCGATTTTGCGAGTACATCGCTGGCTTCACGCCCCCTAAGTCGCTCACCCCAATCAAAAAAAGCTCACTTTTCAATCAATCTACCAGAAGCTCCAAACAATCACGTGACAGGGGGAGTAAAACCCCCTTGCAGCGATATCCTTTAAATCTCTTCTTGCGCTTCGTAAGAAAGCTGCCCACTTATCGCAGTCTCTTCGCGATTCACGATGCCGCCCCCTAAGCATGTACAATTGCTTCAGACTTGGGTAAAGAAAGAGGAGCCCCCCTAATCCTCAGATGTATCTTCCTTTAGGAGACGCACCTCTTCCTGAATAATGCGTCGAGACATCCACTGTAATTTAGTGAGCAATTTACGCTCCTTCCTGTTTAATCTATTTTTCCCTCCATGCACAATTCTTGATCGAACATCATAGATTTCCTGAAAGTCCTTCAGAACCTCTTCCCTTTGGGTTTGGCTCGCACCAATTAAATAGGCGCATCGATTTCTCAATAGAACCCCAAGCCCTGCCACATCAGATTCAGCCTTATCCCCCAACAAAATCTCGATCACCACTGTCGACTGGATAAACGCTAGTAACTCGTCCTTTCCGCAGTAACTATCAAATAGCCACTGACTGGCCAAAATTAGCTTTTTGGTCTTGCTGTCAAACTCAAAGACCATACCAATATCTGCCAATACATCTTGTATCCAGAATTGCTTTTTAGCTTCGCTATCTAACTTTCCATTTAGATCATGAATTGTTAAGTCATTTATTGACTCGGACTTCGACGCATCAATTTCTTGACTCTGCTGGAAGCTCCAAGCCTCACCTTCAATTTTGTGAATATAAATTTCCGCTTTCTGAGGCGTAGACTGATATTTTCTATCTATCTTGAATAACCGCAGGGCTATTCCTAAGCCAAAAAATGCCCTAATAAGCTCCTCAACTTGTATATAAGTCTCAGTAAGACCATATTTTCCGATGAAGCCTTCCCGGTTAACCTGCAAAACAACCTTATCGGTCCCATCCCACGGATCTAAGTAGACCCTAGCGAGAGCCGCCAGCCCTTCACCTTTAGCAACTGGAAAATTATCAATTGGTATTGGGAAGCGACTCCTAAACTGCTCATCAACTTTTACTAATTTAAGGTAGTCACTGAAACTGTAGTCTTTTAATGATTCATCCAGGACTCCTGACAACTCAGAGGGAAGGCGTAAAGAGAAAGAGTAATTCCAGGGTAGAGAGTCTAGCTTTTCTATCAAGTTAACTGCGACGGTTTGAGCATCTTCACATCCTGGCAGATCAGTTAATTTCGAACCAACTTCATCCGCTTGGTAGTCTTGGTTATCGAATAGGTCACGGGATAAAGTCTCGAAAAAAAATTCAGAAACTGGAATATCACTTATGTAATTATTCAACCATTCCCGAATTTCCCCTGAACTTGGTACGATGTCTTCAGCCGGATAAAATCGAATTGCTGACTTCCTACTCAAGAACATACGATTATCAACCATAACTTCAGGAAGCTCATCGCTAAGTACTTGGAGCAACCGCGCTTTGCACGCATCGTGTAAATTCAGAGCCATACGTCATCCTCAAGACATTCCTACTGATCTGGACAACTTATCACAGGAAGAAAACAGCAGGGCAGCCAAAGCCTTATAATTGACAATACTCACGTACCGGATTGTTATCGGGGTGAGATCCGCTACAAGAAACTACTTTGGTAACACCACTTACGGAATATGTTATCGCTACTCGTCAAACGATTTCCACGTGAAGGTTCCGGCAAGATAGCTGCTCAAATGGTCGCCACCGTTTGAGCAATTTTTAACCGCCTGCTATCAACAGCTTTTACTTTTTGATTTCTAGACTCAGGACCCAAAACATTGGCTCCTTGTCGAGATGCGGCAATGAAAAGAGAGGAATACTATTCTCATGAAAGATCGGCATAGTCAGCTGCATGTCAACAAAGCGTCAACGCAAAGGAGCTGAAACGAGGATAAACCTGCACCAATAACTCGCTAAGTATTTGATTTATGGGGATACTGTTCCGAACGTGCAGTAAACTATTGGCATTGAAAATCCCCGTGTCGGTGGTTCGATTCCGCCTCCGGGCACCATTTTTAAAAAGCCTCATCCGCAGAGATGGGGCTTTTTTATGCTCTAACGAATAACGACGCAAGCCAACTTGGCACTCGCGCGTAAGGGCTTGCAGCTCAAAAAATCGCTTAGTTTCTTTCTCCTCCCAAATGCCAACCTCTACATTCAGCTAGTTAAAATAAAGTTGGTATTTTCAGTTCAGCACACCCTCTAAGCCCCTATCCTCTTGACCCTCAATTGCGGCAAATACTCAAAACCCCTTCATAGCTAAACATGACTCTATGCTTAATTAGTGAATAGAAAAGAAAAAATTAGCTGGTTTGAAGGTGAATGATACTTTATCAAGCTGTGGCAGCAGTTATCGTTATCTGCTTAGAAAGGACTATTTTCATTTAAAGATTCCAAAAATTTCATCATCTTGACATAGAATCATTAAAATTTGAGCCTCAGATGAGAGTGATCGTTGGCACCCAAGTATTTATCATCTCCGCTATGAAACAGAGTATTAGAGAGATCTTACATAAGTACTGAACAACACACTAAATTAACGGATTCGACCCTACTCCTGTAATATACCTGAAATCTTAAGTTGTATATTTTTAGGAAAGAAATGATCAAGAAGATTTTCGTATTAGCCGGAGCCTTATTGGTTGGCGCATGCTCACTATCTCCATATGAAAACTTTAATCCTCAAAAAATAGAGAAAAGTGCAAGTATTAGAGTCATTTCTCATGTTCAGCAGGACTCTTTAATCAAAGAGCCCTTTGTAAGTCCACTCGGCACTGGAGGAGCAGTAATTTCGCTAGCAAAAGCCGTTCACGCCATTCAAGGTGCAAAAATAATCCACCCTTTCAAAGTTCTTGAACAGGATATCAACCTAAAAGATCTTCTGGAAACTTCATTTAAGAATAATCTGGAACATCAAGGTTGGGGCAAAAACAGAAGCTTTACTAGTGAGCAAATTAGTGGAGGATTCAACAAAATGAGTACATGCGATTTGCCAAAGAGGATTCGCTTTTACTTATTTCCACAAAATATTCCATGACTCCTAACATGGAAGTTATCGAATTTATTACTGAATACTCTTTATATAATAGAGTAAACGGAAAAAATCATGAACTTGCCTACCACAATTTAATTATATTTCAATCTTACCCACACAATAGATCAGTCCACCTTCTCAACCCAGAAGAAAGAGAAGCTGAGATTAGACGATTAAATGAAAAATATCCTACCGATTCATCAGTACCAAAAACTCTTGCAGAAAGAAATAAGCCGCTACTGAATAGGTCCCTATCGAAATTAAAGTACCGATTTGTCGAGATAGATAACCACAACCCAAATGGCAATATTTGGCTAGCCAATCAGGGAAAATTATTAAAAGAAGAACTGACGAAAGCGCCTACGATAATTGCTAAGATTATGGCCAAGGAACTATCAGGCCAGTATCCACTGCCGGCAGATCAACTAAAACCTACAAAACATCTTCTGGAAGAACTTGATGGAGGCATGCTCATTAAACGCTTACCCGGAGGACAGCTAACTTACAGACACAAAGCTGCTCCTTATTACCATCAGTCAGGCTATACATTTTAAAAGAAGTTAGTTAAGCGCTCCTCAGCGGCTTATCAATATAAGCCGCTATCAAACTCCTCTTAGAGGCCGTGAAAAATACTAGGAATAATTATTTTTTACTTGCAATCTCGTCTTTATCTCAAGGTAAAAAATATAGAACTATTCATAGCTCCAGTGGCCTATTACAATTAACAGCTTTACTGTATTGACTTAAGTGTAATAACAATGAGTGAAGCCCCCCGCAACCTTCTACATCAGGAAACCTTAGCCGTGCGCTGGGGTGATATGGATGCCTTTGGACATATTAACAACGCTACCTACTTCAGCTACTTTGAGCAGTGTCGCTGCAGTTGGTTAGCCTCGATATATAGCTCAGGCGCTCTAAGCAGCAATCAAGGAGATGGCCCTGTATTACTGAATGCCTCAGCCAATTTTCATTTACCTTTGGTATTTCCTGCCAACATTACTGTAAGTATGTATGGCGGTACTCCAGGGCGCAGTAGCTTTAATAGCTATTATGAGATCAGAGATGCGGATAACACCGATAAAGTCTACACCACCGGTGAAGCTAAGATTGTTTGGGTAGACCAACAGGCTGGGAAATCTATGCCGGTACCTGATGATATACGGGCTTTATTGCCCACCGCTTAAATTGGATTTCTTCAATCAAAAAGACGGTTAACCCCGTCTTTCAAATAACTAATCCTGAAAAATTTTATCGTCAAACAGGGCGTAATAGACAAGGGTTTGATCACCACGAGTTCACATGTCTCAAAAGCGTCTGCTTAGAGGGTAAGTACTACCACTTTACTATTCCTGCCAGAACATGGCCGCTATAACCTAGCCCATGGATATTCATGCTACGCTTTTCTTTTTGTAAAACATAAATAACCTTTTACGGAAAAATGTTTATGAGTGATTATTTTGACCTGGAGCGGTTCTGCCAGGCACAAAACGATACTTATGCACAGGCCCTGCAGGAGTTGCGGCAGGGACACAAACGTAGCCATTGGATTTGGTATATTTTTCCGCAGCTGAAGGGGCTGGGCCACAGTGCTACATCACAACGCTATGGACTGACGGGTCTGGAAGAGGCGCAGGCTTACCTGAAGCATCCACAGCTTGGCCCGCAACTGCGGGAATGTTGCCAGGCGCTGTTAAACCTGCAAGGTCTCAGCGCCCAGGAGATATTTGGAAGCCTTGATGCCATCAAGGTCAGATCCAGCATGACTTTGTTCGCTCAGGCTGAAGGCGGTACCGACAACCTATTTACCCAGGTTTTAGCAAGATACTACGGGGGGCAACAGGACTCGCGCACACTAGAGATCCTGCAGGACTCCAGTACGATCAAACCCTCCTAATGAACAGCCTTCACGCAGCCTGAGTCCCGGCATCCTCCAGGCTGTCGCTGCCCAGTAATTTATCCATCACCAAGCAAGCGGTCAGGTCTCCGGTGACATTTACTGAAGTCCTGCACATATCGAGGATTCGGTCCACGCCAATAATGAGCGCGATGCCCTCGGCCGGCACACCAATACCGGTCAGGATGGTGGCTAGGATTACGATTCCCACACCGGGTGTACTTGGGGAACCAATTGAGGCTCCCACAGTGGTGACTGTCAGGCCGACCAGCTGCGCTGTGCTGAGATCTATACCGTATACCTGGGTGAGAAAGATCGCCGCGATAACCTGGTAAAGTGCCGTGCCATCCATATTCACCGTGGCCCCAAGAGGCACAATAAACTTGGCGATGGGCGGCTTGACTCCGAGAGAGTGCTCGGCAACACGCATAGAAAGCGGCATCACTGCGGCGGAACTGGAGGTGGAAAAGGCCAGGAGCTGCACCCCGCCGATGCGCTGCAAAAAGCTTAAGG
The DNA here is from genome assembly GCF_041447225.1 of Microbulbifer echini. Classification (NCBI taxonomy): domain Bacteria; kingdom Pseudomonadati; phylum Pseudomonadota; class Gammaproteobacteria; order Cellvibrionales; family Microbulbiferaceae; genus Microbulbifer; species Microbulbifer echini. Next base: position 37,904 of record NZ_JBGMEL010000011.1, read on the forward strand.
GACCCTGTGGCGTGGCCAGCGAAACAATCAACAGGTAAAACGTCAACAGAATCAACAGACCCAAGATCACTGTGCCTACATAAACAGACATACCGACAATTGCGGTTAACCCCACACGGATAGCGATATCGGCAAGCAGGCCAAATACCGCCAGCGGTGCGAACAACATGGCCCAGCCAACAATTTTCAGAGCAATTTCCTGCACTATGCCAAAGGCATAAACCGCCGTTTCACGCTGCTTGCTCGGCAATAACATGACCGCAACGCCAGTGAAGATTGCGTAGACCACCAGCTGCAGCATATTGCGCATGGCGATGCTTTGATTCAGGTTGGCCGGTATCAGCTCGGCAATCCGCTCCGGCAGGGGTTTGGATTCAAGTACCTGAAGGGGAGCAGATTTGGGTAACTCAGTTGCCGCCGTAAGCAGCGCTTCATCAATGTAATGACCCGGCTGGATTATCTGGGCCAGGACTATTCCGATAATCACCGCTACGGTGGTGGTGGCGATAAAATAGGGGGCAATACGCAGCCCGACCCGCCTGAGCTGGCCCACATTACCGCTGCCGCAAAGCCCAAGGATGATGGAAGAGACCACCAGTGGAATCACCACCATCTGGATCATATTCAGGAACAACGCACCGGGCAGTTTGAACCAACTGGCCAATATGACACTGAGGCCCTCATCGACCCATCCGGCCCCTTCCGGCGATAGCAGCAGGCCAGTGCCCAACCCCAAAACCATGGCTAATACTATTTGCATCCAAAGGCGGGTGCGCACTAGCAGGCCCAGGGATTCCACCATTCTGATCAGGTAAACATTGGAGGGATGATTCATCGGAGAATAACCAGGTTTCAATGCAATCACTCAACGAGCCTATTAAAAGGCCGGTATTATCGAGCCAGCCAACAACAAAACCACTCGGTCAGATCAAGTGAGAGGCAACAGGCCAGCCAGCTTAGGGGTGATTGATAGCCATATCTCAGGCAAGGATACTTGTGTTCTATTAGCCATCCATAGCGACCCCGATAATAGGCGCATGGCTCGCCACCGAGGGGTAAGCCTAGCTGCTGGCCCTGTGCCGTGTGATCGTGATATTCCACACGGTGGCTTACATGGCCACCATAGGGTCCACCGGCGCTAGAGTATAGGCGCCAAGAATAGCACTGACAGGGGCACTAATATCGAATTTTACGTCATTAAACGCCACGCCATTGCCGGAAAATACATCGGCTTTTGTATCGATAGGCTTTTCTCTGGGGATTTTTAGAGTCGGGTAGCTGGTGTGGTCTTCAAAATAGCTGGCTGAGCACTCGACACTATCATTGCAGTATTCCTGAGCCAAAACCCGGTGGGCCGATAAAGTTTCGTCACTGCTTATCGGGCTTTGCCAATCCCATCTGGGTAAGTAAACAGGTCAGATTCATTAAGAGTCTTGAATATCTGAACTTTATGGGGGGCCATGCCGAACACTGATGCAAGCTCGTTTATCAGGCCCGATTAGCAGAAATTCCAGCCTATTCATCAGTATTCGAAGCGAACTGCCGCGCTAATAACTCCCTGACCCATTTATGAAGTGGGTCCTGCCCACTGCGACTGTGCCAGGCGGCAATTACATCGAAACCCGGTGGTTGAGCGGCGATCGGCAAGGTGCTTAAGCGCGCATCGGGAAGCAGGCGCGAAGGCAGAAAAGCCACCGTATTGGTAGAAGCGATACACTCGGCTGCAGCGGCAAAAGAAGGGACTGACAAAACCACATTGCGCTGCAAGCCAAACGCTTCAAACCAAATATCGGCCATACCGCGCAGATCGCCTCGGGAGGGGGAAACGACCAGCTGTGGTCGAGCCGCCAGTTGAGCCAGCGCCAGGGGCTCACCCGTTTCACAACCAGGCAAGTTTGCCTGCCGGCAACAAACACAGACATAGTGCTCCCGATACAAAAGCATCGTTGGGCAGCTATCCGGCACAAAACCGGGCGTGCTGAAAACCAGGTCCACCTCGCCGGTTTGCAACTGCTGGGCCATACGGTCAATTTCCAGCTTGAGCACAACCACCCTGAGCCCAGGCGCCTGTTCACGTAGCTTTTTCAGCAGACCCGGTAGTACCACACGTTGTTCGAAGTCGGTGGCACTGATCGTAAAAATTCCCGTATATTCCGCTGGGTTAAATTCTTGCCCACGCAGCAGTGCGGCAATATCGTTCAAAATCCTATCTAGTTTGGGCCCCAGGCGCTCTGCCAGGGGAGTGGCTATCACTCCGTTACTGGCTCGAATAAATAAACGGTCATCAAACACCTCCCTCAATCGCTTGAGTTGCTCGCTGACCGTCTGCTGGGTCACACCTAGCTGGTCGGCTACCCGCGTTAAATTCAACTCCCGCAAAATAGCCTGCAAGAGGCGCAGCTGCTTTAACTCCAGTCGCTCGAGGCGGTCTGGCCTATGACCTCTACTCAAACCTGTATCACCTACAAGCGTTAATTGATTTTCTTTGTATCCACTCCAGCCTAGCATTACCGGTAGATTGATCCACCGCGAGTGAGGAGGCCATAGTGCCGGATAAGACTCTGCAACCGCCGCCCCGCAAAACACTGAAAGCGAACATCAACTATGCAGACCCCAGTGCAGACCTGGTTTACGATCAGCGCCACACCGGACCCGGTCCTGCGAGCCTGATAGAACAGGTCATTCCCCAACAGGTAACGCTTCACGATGGCAGACAACTAAGCGCTGCTGGAGAAGCTTTCAGCCTAACTGAACAGGGATTTGAGCTGGTAGAACCCAACCTCGAGATCGACCTGCACCAACTGGACGAGACCTTGAGAGCATTGGACAGCGTCAGTAACCACGCCCTGGCACCACAAGCCCGCGACACACTCATCCGCACACAGTGGTATCCGGCGCTGCAGAAGTGGCTGGCAACGCACCTGGGTGCAGAGCATGTTTTGACCTTTGACCATACCTTGAGAGCTCAAGCTTCTGCGGACTCGAATACGGAAAAAAGCCGTAGCCGCCGCGCCCCGGTTAAAATCGTACACAACGATTACACCCCATGGTCTGCACAGCGACAACTCAATCAGACTCTGCCCGAATACAATTTAAACCCCAGAGATTTCCCCCGCTATCAATTTGTAAATCTATGGTTGCCACTTTTAAATCCCGTGGAGGAATCCCCGTTAGCGATGGTGGATTTACGCTGCGTGGTCGAAACAGACTTTCATAAAATGCGCCTGATTTATCCCGAGCGCGAAGGACAGATCTCAGTCATCAGCCCCAACCCCAAACACCGTTGGATCTGGTTTAGTGCTATGCGCCCAGGTGAAGGACTTTTGCTCAGAGTTTTTGACAGCGAACACACAGGCACAATTACCGGCACACCTCACAGCGCCTTTGATCTACCAGACAGTGAAAATGCCGTCAGACGCACCAGTATCGAAGTGCGAACGATTGCCCTGTATAAGTAATGAATTTTATCCCGCCAGGTTGGTGGTGCCCTAGCCCAGTTTTTAGCTAACAAATCCAGTAGGCAAATATGCAAAAAACTTTAAATTCTATAGACCCCTTTAACGGCGAAGTGATCGGCAATGTCGATGTTTGTGATGAAGACTCAATTCAAACCTTGGTAAAACAGGCAAAGCAGGCCCAACTCTCTTGGGCAAAACAATCCATTCAACAGCGCGTACACTTGGTTCAACAAGCCTATAAAAACCTACAGCCTATACAGGCAACACTAGCCAAACTGATTAGTCGTGAAATGGGTAAGGACGCCCGGCGCGCAACGTATGAAGCCGGCGGTGCAATTCACAGCGGTCCCTGGTTAGCTGAAGACTCCGCTGATGCCTTGCGCAGCCAGCGCACGGGCAACAACGAGATTCAATACCGAGCGCTGGGCGTGGTCGCAGTAATTTCCCCCTGGAATTATCCTCTGGCGATGGCCAATAACTTGTTAGTTCCGGCACTGATTGCCGGCAACAGCGTTATTTTAAAACCCTCTGAGGAAACACCGCTGGTTGCCGATCTCCTAATAAAAACCCTAAATCAATCCCTCCCCACCGGGGTACTGCAAATCGCCCATGGAGATGGACGCACTGGAGAAGCCCTGGTAAAAGCGAACATCAATATGATTGCTTTTACTGGTTCTCGCGCAACCGGCCAGACCATCATGGCCAATGCCGCAGCAAACTTAAAACGCTTGATTATGGAATTAGGCGGAAACGATCCCATGGTGGTTTTGGCCAGTGCGGACATTCCCAGAGCCGCACAATTTGCCGTGGCATCCAGCTTTGAGAATGCCGGTCAAATGTGCACCTCTACGGAGCGTATTTACGTGGACGAGCGTATCGCCGATCAATTTGAACACGCTGTGGTAGCTATCGCGAAAAATTATCGTGTTGGCGGCTGGCCTGACACTGATGTCGATATAGGCCCACTGGTAAATGCACGCCAACATAAAAAAGTGGTTAGACATATTCAGGATGCACTGGAGAAGGGCGCAACTCTTCTATTGGGAGATAAATCTCCCAAACTTCCCTTTATACCACCAACGGTTATCAGCAAAATAAAACCGGGGATGCAACTGGAAGACGAGGAAACTTTCGGACCGGTGGTCGCAATGGATCGCTTCAGTACCATTGAAGAAGTGATCCACAGAGCAAACGATTCCATATATGGCCTGGGTGCCGTTGTCTTCGGCAAAGATGATGCCCTCCTGGTTGCGAATCAATTACAGGCTGGCATGATCGGTATAAATCAGGGAGCCGGAGGAACACCATGGGTAGGGGCAAAACAAAGTGGATTTGGCTTTCATGGTGGTGCCGAGGGACATCGTCAGTTTGCCCAGCTCACCGTAATTAACCATTAATTTAACGAATATAAAGCCTTCATGAATATAATTTGGATGAAGTGATTATGCCAAGTACTCCAGTCGCCGATACAAATACGCCAACGGATTCCAGCAGGAATCTAAAGCAGAAGTTCTTTATTATCGCTCGGGAACCCGGCGCGGAGCATCCCGCTCTGCCCACCTGGGCATCGAGAGAGGAGAACCCTGCTTCACTAAATAATACAGCCCCCTCTTTAATTCAGCGTAGAGAAATTGTCGGAGTCCCCGGTGCTTTTCAATTACTCAACGTATTTTCCAATGATGAATGTCAGCGTCTGATCGAGATCACAGAGAATATCGGTTATCTGCCAGATGCCGCTGTCTCCCTGCCAAGAGAAGTACGTCATAACGACAACCTCACTTGGGTAGTAGATGCGGTTAGTGAGCGACTCATCTGGGAGCGCTGCAGCCCTTTAATGCAAGACCCCAATCACCATTTTGAGGGCCGACAGCCAGTTGGCCTCAATCAGCGTTTTCGTTTCTACCGTTATGGCGTGGGTGATTACTTCCAATTCCATACCGACGGCGCCTGGCCGGGTAGTCGAATCATAGATGATCGATTGATCAGTAATGGTTTTCCTGATCGTTTTAGTGAAATGACTTTCCTGGTTTTACTCAGCGAGGACTTCAATGGCGGTGCCACACGTTTTCGAGTCAATGCAGAAGACCCTTATCAGCAGCCCAACCGGCACTCCATGAAAGACATCGATGTACGCACACCGGCTGGATCTGTGCTGTGCTTTCCCCATGGTATGCACCCCCTGCATAGAATTCACAGCTCAACGCCAATTACTCAGGGTACGAAATATATTATTCGTACAGACGTATTATTTCTTCAGGATTGAAGAACCGCATCAACCTTCCGCTATTTTTTAAAAATCCATGGATAAATTTTAACCGCAGGGAAGCGGCTAGAACCAGAATAAAAAGAAACGGTTCTGTAGAATTTTGCGAAATTTGTCGACCATACCCTAGAGCCCTGCTAACACACTAAGCCCCCCATCGGAGTATTGCGGTGCCGTTTATGTAACCCTGCACCACCAATCAAATCGCAACAGGATATACGGGTGTGCACTTATGGAACTGATAGAGTATTTACAAAATCACTTTTACCTCAAAGAGCAATTGCTGTCTCTGTGTAATCTAGGGCAAGAAGAATTTACATCCTATCAAAACACCTTTGTTATGCCTAAAGCTTCGTACACACTAGTGTTAGACCTACAATGCCATTCATTCTTCGGCGCCCACAGTGAATCCCAAAACCGGGAGTTTTATGCCAAAGGGTATGTGTCATGGCTAAAGAATCTTCAGTCTCAGAGCAATCCAGAACAGGTATTTACGTTGTTCAAGAAAAGATACCTGGATACGGTCTACCAATTGAAGTCCATTGGCCATGCCTGCTCCGGTAGAAAAATGAACAAGGGGCTTTCTACACATATTGAAAACGAATGGAAACACTTTATCGATGGTACTTACGGACTATGTACTAAAAGCGGACTCCCCGAGGATATTGCCCGCAAAGAACTGGCCTCCATAGAGATCAAGGAGCTGACGAATGAGGAAAACTACGGAAGAATAGTAGGCCTCTCCGCACTTTGATTCGAGATACCCCATGAAAAGCAGAGCTTACTGCCTTATATCCTTTCTCTTGCTATCCGCTCTGACGGTATCAGCTTATGCCAGAGATTGGCGAGAATATAAAAGCACTAACTTTACTGTCTACTCCGATATTTCACCGAAAAAATCTGAGGCGTTATTGCGCGATTTGGAAAAATTTCGCAGTGCCACCCTTGTGCTAACGGGCATGGAAGATCGTTTTGAAAATTCAAGGCTTAGGGTATACCACTTTAATAAATCTAGAGAATTTGAAAAATTCTCAGGAAAAAGAAGTATAGCCGGCTTCTATACCAACACCATCGATGGCCCCTTGATTTTCTCTCAGGAAAACAGACGCGGCATATTGAGCGGTAAAGAAATAATGTTTCATGAATATGTTCACCATCTGATGCGTGAACGCGGCTCCATGCGCTATCCAAAGTGGTATTCAGAGGGTTTCGCAGAGTTACTGGCCAGTGCAACCATTAATAAAGATTCCATCACCATCGGCAACTTTCCTGAATGGAGAGCTTACGCCCTGGAAGAGGGCCCCCTTAAAGCGAGGGAGATTCTACAGCCGGATTACAGTAAAAAAGGTTGGCAGCATGCCAATCGGTATTACGCCAGTGCATGGTTATTATTACACTATTTATTTTTCAGTGAAGATGCCAGAGATAATGCATACAATGAAAAAACCAAAAACTACCTAACCGACATCAATAATGGTGGAGATCCATTAGACCTCTTCATACAGCATTATGACATCCGAGTGGAAGACTTGGATATTGCATTAACCCGATACTTAAAAGAGCGACGCCTATCAGGATACAAGGTTAATCTAGCCACTAGTGACTTTAAAATTGAGAAGCGCAAACTGAGTCATAATGAAAAGTCTCTATTATTAGCGGAACGAGCCGTTGATCTCGAAAGATACGGCCAGGCTTTAAGCTATCTGAACAAAGTAAAAGGCAATGCTACCAAACTCCCAGGGGTGATCGCTCTGAAAGCGAACCTTTTAATGCATGAACAGCAGGAGGCTGCAGCACAGGCTTTACTTGAAAAATTATCAGCAATACCTGAATTAAACCATACCGCGGCAACTAATCTGTCTGTTTACCATTTATATAGCTTACAAAATACACTCGAATCCCAGCAATGGGATGAGGAGAGCTATACCAACACTCTGCATTATGCAGATATGGCCATTGAACTGAACCCGACATCCCTATCGGCCTACCAGTTTAAATGGATGGCTCAGCAGTACAAAGGCGAAAGTGTTGCCGCACTAAAAACTATGATGGCCGCCTATCAGCAGAACCCAAATAGTATTGAAATTAATAGTGCTATTGGCTTTTATCTCGCAAAACTTAAAAAGCCACAGCTCGCAAAACCATTTCTGGAGAGAACTCTGATCTGGTCCCACAATCACAAGGTTCGATCGCGCGCTAAAAAATTGCTCGACTGGGTCGCAAGAGAAGCCACAACAGGTAGTGAAACGGATTCAGGCCAGACATCCTGAGTCCAAGAGCTCGTCCAGGTCTACAAGCACGCAGGGAACTGCTCTCTGCGTGCTGTGAAAGCGAAGAAATTAGTCTTTCTTCTAACTCTTCCTTTCCTCTTCCCTCAAGGTCAGCACCTCATATCCATCCGCGGTAACCAACACCGTATGCTCCCATTGTGCGGAAAGCTTGCCGTCCTTAGTCACCACGGTCCAACCGTCTTTCTTGAGTTTGGTTTTGCGGTTGCCCTGATTGATCATGGGCTCAATCGTAAATGTCATCCCCTCACGCAAAACAGCACCTGTGCCAACCCGACCAAAATGCATTACTTGGGGCTCTTCATGCATTTCACGGCCAATACCATGGCCGCAATATTCCCGCACCACGCTGAATCCGCGCCGCTCGGTATATTGCTGAATGGCATGGCCTACATCACCAAAAGTAGCCCCGGGTTTGACTGTGTGAATACCAGCCCACATCGCCTCGTAGCAACACTGCACCAGCTTCTTGGCAATCGGCGTAACGCTGCCGATCATATACATCTTGCTGGAGTCGGCAATATAGCCAGATTTCTCCAGGGTAATATCTACATTGACGATATCGCCATCGCGCAGCGCCTGCCCCTCGCGAGGCATGCCGTGACATACCACATCGTTAATCGAAGTATTGAGAGAGTAGGGGTAGTCGTATTGACCCTTGCTTGCTGGGCGTGCCTGTAGCTCTCGGAGAATAAACATTTCCACCTGGTTATTAATTTCCATGGTGGTGATACCCGGCTTAACAATGTCATCGAGCCTGGCAAACACACGGCTCAGTAACTCGCCGGAGTTACGCATCAACGCCTGTTCCCTGGCGGTCTTTATTTTGATGTTATTCACGAGTGAGCTCTTCCAAAGTAAATGCATCTGTCCGCAGCAGCTTCTTGCACAACTGGCTGTAACTGAGCTCTGGATTCAGCTCGGCGAGCATACCGATCTTTATCCAGTACTCCGCCTGCGCATTGATTGAGCGCCCCAGAGTTGTGCTGGCTTTACGGATCTCATCATGTAATTCATCCGAGAGTTTGACGATTCCCATACTATACACTTCATATACGTTTCATATCCAAAGTGTATATTCTTTTTCAAGGTGAGGGCAAGGACGGACACCATGACAATATTATGCAACTTGTTGCATAGGAAATTTTTGAGCGATATGGTTGATCCATAAAAACAATAGTGACGAGGCCACCATGTCCGAAAACACCGAGAAGAAACGCAGCGCTCCCAAGCCAAGCCGCCTGCGCATTGGTAAGCGCTATCGCGCCAGTCGTTTAGAAGGCCCCTACGATGCCCTGATTATTGGTTCCGGCATTGGTGGGCTGACCACAGCAGCGATGTTGAGCGCCACTGGTAAGAAGGTACTGGTCCTGGAACAACACTATACTGCCGGCGGCTATACCCATGCCTACGACCGCAACGGTTACGAGTGGGATGTGGGTGTGCACTACATTGGCGATGTCGGTGAACACCCCACCATGACGAGCAAAATTTTTGACTTTATCACGGCCGGTAATCTGCATTGGGCACCAATGGACAAGGTCTACGACCGAATTTGCATTGGCGAGGAACAATTTGATCTACACGCTGGGCGACGCGAATTTATCGATGAGCTGGTCAAACACTTTCCCGCTGAGCGGGAAAATATCGAACGCTATCTGGGCCGTCTCAATGAGGTAGCCAAGTCCATCCAGCGTATAGCCATGGAAAAATTGTTTCCCCGCTGGTGTGGTCCTGCAGTGCGCCTATGGCGAAAACTGCGCGATCCCTCCTGGCTGAACAAGACTACCCGAGAGGTACTGGCAGAAATTACCAGCAACGAAAAGCTTATCTCGGTGCTCACTGGCCAGTGGGGCGACAACGGCATGACCCCGGCGAAGAGCAGTTTTATTATTCACGCGCTGATCGCCAAGCACTACTTATACGGCGGTTATTATCCGGTTGGTGGTGCCAGCAAGATTTCCGAAACCATTATTCCACAGATCCAAGCCAGTGGTGGCGATGTGCTTACCTACGCCAAGGTGGAAACCATCTTGTTGCAGGGGAACAAAGTACGCGGTCTGCGTATGGGCGATGGCACTGAGATCGAGGCGCCGCTAGTAATTTCCAGCGCCGGTGTATTCAATACCTTCGAGAAGCTGCTTCCACAGAGCGCCAGTGAGCGCCTCGGTTATCTGCGCAACCTGAAAACCGTCACTCCGTCCATGTCTCATCTGTGCCTGTATATCGGCCTGGAGAAAACCGCCGAAGAGCTGCAGCTGCCCAAAACCAATTACTGGCTCTATGCCAGCGAACACTACGAAGGGGACATGCAGGCTTTCCTGCAGGACAGCGACCAGGATATTCCGCTGGCCTATATTTCTTTCCCCTCGGCCAAAGACCCCACCTTTACCCAGCGCTATCCGGGGCGCGCCACGATCGAGATCGTAGCGCCAGCCAATTACGATTGGTTTGCCCAGTGGCACGACAAGCCCTGGGGCAAGCGCGGTGACGACTACGAAGCCCTCAAAGAAGCCTTCAGCCAACGCTTGTTGGAGCACCTGTATAAGCATTTTCCACAACTGCGCGGGCAAATCGATTACTACGAATTATCCACGCCACTATCGACGGATTACTTTTGCTTCTACCCGCGCGGAGAGATCTATGGGCTCGATCACGACCCGAAACGCTTTGAGCAAAGCTGGCTGAGACCCAAGACACGACTGCAGGGCCTGTACCTGACGGGCCAGGATGTTATGAGCTGCGGTGTCGCCGGGGCGATGATCTCCGGTGTGCTGACCGCGCAAAGTATTCTGGGGTTGCGTGAGGGAGCTAAGTTGATGCGCCGGGTAATTAGCGGCAAGCCAGCGACAGTATCACCAGACAGTGATAGTGATAAGGTGCTGGACAAAGCGCCCACCTAAGGCCAACACCTGTCAGCAGGAGGGAACGCCCGGCCCCGGCCGGGTTTCTCCACTGGGTTCACGGGTTCGGAGAGGACTGCAACTGCGGTAATCGACTGGGCATCCGGTCAAAGTTCAGTACGCGGATCACTAAGCGCCGGTTTTCCCTCTGCCCCTTCTTACTCTCATTATCGGCAATGGGATCCGTATCCCCATAACCCTGGGCCTGCATACGCTCGGAATCGATACCGCGTTCTATAAGAAAATTACGCACCCAGTCGGCCCGCCACTGGGACAGGTGCAGATTCTTCTTGGGGTCACCATCATTGTCGGTGTGCCCCTCAATCGCAATACGCATTTCCGGAAAATCGCGCATGATCACCAGCAGTGCTTCCAGGTCGGCAATGCTATCCATCTGTGGTGCGAACCCACCGGGGGCAAACTCCAGTCGCAACCGAAAAGTGTCCCCTCCCTTACGCGTACTTCCACGCAGGAAGCGCACCAGATCATCGCCGAAAGGAGCGGCCTGTCGCGCCACTTTTTCACCCTCTCCAGACTGTACCTCCGCAAGGGGTTTCAGTGCATATTTCCTATTGGGGTCAGGATCGGGGCAGCCGGCAAGCAACAACACCAGCAGGACGAGGCAGCAGACGACTAAAGGCTTGTCCGCCATAGGTAGAACTTCCGGTTTCCAGACGTCAAATTCAGTGTAGAACATGGATGCCGGTCCCTGACAGCACAGGGAACTAATCGAGGGGGCTATCCGTATTAGAGGAAATTCACTACCGCCATCATATCGCCGACAACCCGCGCGCCGCGCTGCTCCAATTGCGGGGCCCTGAGCGCATGGGTGCTGTAGCCCACCACCCGCATGCCCGCGGCTACCGCGGCCTCCACCCCGGCGATGGAGTCTTCCACTACGAGGCAGCGCTGCGGGTCCACCCCCATGGTGGTCGCCGCGTGCAGAAATAGCTCCGGCCAAGGTTTGCCACGGGAGACATCCTCTGCACTAAAGATCTTGCCGTCAAAGTAGTCGAAGAGGCCGGTTTTATTCAGGGTTAACTGCATCTTTTGATGGGAGCCCGATGAGGCCACACAGCTGCGCAGGCCAATTTGCTGTAAGTGGTCGAGTAACCCCTCGATACCGGCCACTGGCTGCAGTTCGGCGTGAAATGCCTCGCGAATGCGCCGTTCGGTGTTACCAAAATAATTGTCGGGTAGGGGGCCGCCGAAACGCTTTTCGATTTCCAGCAGGCAATCCCTGGCGGGGCGGCCACTGAACTGTTCATCCAGCTCTTCTGCAGTGGTGGCCATGCCCAGCTTATTCATTTCCTCGGCCAGGATGCGGCAGACAATACTTTCGCTGTCTACCAGCACGCCATCGCAATCAAAAATGATCAAATCTGTGGAAGACATGGGACCCCATAAAGTCAGCGCGCGGAGAGCAGCATAATACCGATGATCACACCGAGTATGCCGCTGATGCGCAGGAAGTTTTCATTGCCTCTGGAGAGCTTGATCGCCAGCGCCTTGCCGCGCTCAAAGCCAATTTGCAGCATATAAGCACCACTCAACAGCACCAGTACGCCCAGGGCATTGAATAGGATATACCAGTGTCGCGTACCGGCGATCAAAAGCAGGAATAGCCCAACGGCGATGCGCAGCCAGGCGGAAAAGAAATAGCCGGTTTCATTCAGGCGCTCACTAATCTTTTGCGCCAGATGCGGCCTGGCGATTATCGCCACCGACAACACGACGATAACGACGCCCAACATCCCTATAAGTACTCTGATCATGGTCTCCCTCCCGGATTATGATCACATCAAATTTTTTACTGCGCTGACCGCTACAGGTCACCCCATTGAAATTGCAGTACAGAGAGTGCGGCAATGGGGGCGGTCTCCGTGCGCATTACCCTCGGCCCCAGGCGTAGGGGCATAAACGCGTGTGCCAGAGCCATATCGATTTCTGCCTGGGACAGCCCACCCTCCGGCCCCACCAACAGCACCGCGGAATCCGGTTTGCCATTGTCCACCTGCCAGCGACGCAAATCCAGCTCAGTGCGATGGTGCAGAACTAGTTTGGTCGAAGAAGCCCCCTGCTGTACCGAAGCCGGTAAATACTGAGTAAGTTTTACCGGCTCAGCAATCTCCGGTATCAGGTTGCGCTCACACTGCTCGCAGGCGCTAACGGCAATTTGACGCCAGTGGCCGAGTTTTTTCTGCAACCGCTCGCCGGATAATTTCACTTCGCAGCGCTCGCTAAAGAGCGGCTGTATGACCGCCACCCCCAGCTCGGTGGCCTTTTGCACCACCCAATCGAAGCGGTCACCACGGGAAATGCCAATGGCCAGAGTCAGTGCCAGCGGCGACTGGCGATTATCCTCGCGAAATGCACCGATACGCACCCGCGCGCGCTTGCCTGTTTCAGCCAACTCTGCGTTGTACTCGCCACCGAGGCCATCGAACAGGGTAATTGGATGACCGGCGCCAAGGCGCAGGACTTTTACCAGATGCCGGGAAGCGGATTCATCCAGTTCAACGTGCGAAACACCCGCCAGCGCCTGGTGGGAGAAGATACGCGGGATGCGCATGGGGGAAGATCCTGTAAAACACTATAAAAAAGCCGACAGGGATGTCGGCGTTTTGCAGGCAGGTAGTTTAGGCATTTATAGGCTGGTGAGGCAATGGCGGAGTCATTCCACCATTGCCTCGGGCGCGATAGGATCACACGGTTTCCAGTGATACCGGGGGCTCACCTTGACCCAGACGCTTGCTTTTCGGGCGAAGCACTTCGATCACCTTGTACAGATTTGGCACCAATACCAGAGTCACCGCAGTGGCAAACAGTACGCCGAAGGCGAGGCTGATCACCATCGGAATCAGGAACTGCGCCTGGATAGAGCGCTCGAACATGATCGGCACCAGGCCGATAAAAGTGGTGATGGAAGTCAGGATAATGGGGCGGAAGCGATCGCGTCCGGCCTGAATCACCGCGTCCATTACCGCCCAGCCCTGAGCGCGCAGCTGGTTGATACGGTCCATCAAGACCAGGTTGTCGTTTACCACTACCCCCGCGGCGGCGAGGAAGCCGAGCATGGACATAATGCTGATGTCGTGCCCCATCAACAAATGGCCAACCACCGCACCGAAGAAACCGAACGGCACAGCGGTGAGGATCAGCAGCGGCTGTGAGTAGGAACGGAAGGCAATGGCCAGCAAGGCATAAATAGCGAACAGGGACAGCACGAAGAACGCCAGGATCGCCCCGTTAAATTCCTCTTCCTCCTGCATTTCCCCAGCGGTACGCAGGGAGAAACCGGGGAACTCACGCTCCAGCTCAGGCACCAGGGTCTCGCGCATATCCTTGAGAATTTCCTGCGCGGTTGAGGTATTCGGTGTTATCTCGGCAAAGACCCTTACGGTGCGCTCGCGATTGTTGCGGCGGATCGTGGTGTAACCGGGTACATACACCGCATCGGCCACCGCGGAGAAAGGTACCTCGCCCTCCGCTGTGCGAATGCGGATGCGGTCCATCTGCTCCTCACTGGCACGCTCCTCCTGGGGATAGCGCACCATCACGCGCACATCCTCGCGGCCGCGGGGAATACGCTGCACCTCTTCACCATAGAAACCCTGGCGTACCTGTCTGGCCACATCGGCCAGGTTGATCCCCATATTGGTGGCGTAGGGCCTCAGCTGGATTTCGATATCGCGGCGGGCACTGGTGAGGTTGTCGCGCACATCGTAAACACCGGCGTAGGTGTTCATTTTCTTCTTCACCGCATCAGCGGCCGCGCGCAACTCGTCCATATCCCCCGAAGCAGTGCTCAGGTTCAGGCTCATACCGTTGCCGCCATCGTTAATGGTGGCGTCGATATTCAAGTCCTCGACACTGGCCGGCATTTCACCAATCAATTCGCGCCAGCGCAGCGACAGGGTTTTGGATGTCACATCGCGCAACTCACCGTCGGTCAGCTGCAATATCACAAAAATATTGCCGCGCCAGTTGAATACCATGGAGTTCTGAACAAAAGGCGCGCCGTTGTTTTTCTTCAGCATCTCTTCATCGGTCGCGAGCTTATCCGCTGCGGCCAGCACCTGATTCATCACTCGCTCGGCTTCGTGGAAAGGTTCGCCATCCGCCATGCTGGCGCGCAGCTCCAGTAGGTCCGACGGTACCTGGGGTGAGAAAGAGGAACCCACGTATCCACTCATAAAGACACTGATCGAGAGCCCCAGTGCCAGCAGAAAACCCATCACCGTGGTGCGGCTATTGCCGAGAGACTTTTTCAACAGTGGCAGATAGTACTTATCACCGGCGGTTTTCATGGCGCCGGCGAAGTGCCCGCGCAGCTTCTGCAGCTTGATGCCCAAACTGGACTTGGCCGGCTGCTCCGGTTTCATACCCACCAAATGCGCCGGCAGGATCAACAGGGATTCCACCAGGGAGAACACCAGGCACAGCAATACCACCACCGGCAGGGCCAGCATCATCTGCGCGGTATAACCGGGCAGGAACAGCATCGGAATAAAGAACACCATGGTGGAGGTCACGGCAAAAATCACCGGAGCGGAGACCTGCTTCACCCCCTCTTCCGCTGCGGCCAGACCGGTAACGCCGCGGTCGTGGGCCGCATGCACCGCTTCCCCCACAATAATCGCATCGTCCACCACAATCCCGAGAATCAGCAGGAAGGCGAACAGCGACAGCATATTCAGGCTGACCCCAGTGATCGGCAACAGCCAAAATGCACCGAGGAAGGCCACGATAATCCCCACGGTCACCCACATCGCCAAAGCCGGGCGCAGGAACAGCATCAACATGATAAAGACCATGGCGAAGCCGCTTAAGGCGTTGGTGGTCAGCAGGTTCATGCGGCCTTCAAAAGCTTTGGAGAAGTCGAACCAGACGTCGAACTCCATACCCGGCGGCAGCTGGGTGCGAGCCTCCGCCATAAATGTTTTGATACGCTCGGCGGTAGCGACCACATCCAGCGGTTCACCCTGCACGACGCGCAGGTTCATGGCCGGGTTGCCGTTGAAGAGAATGACGTTATTGTACTCTTCGAAGCCATCCCGCACGGTGGCTACATCGCGCAGCAGCAGCACCGAGCCATCCGCGCGACTGACGACGGGAATACGTTCAAAATCCTCGGCGCTATAGGCCTGGCCGCGAGTCTGTACCTGGATATCACCCCGGTCGGAACGCACCATGCCCGCGGGCAAATCCAGGGAGGAGCGGCGCACCGCATTAGCTACATCATTGAAGCTCAGGTTATAACGACGCAGATCCAGTTCGGAAACCTCGATGGACAGCTCGTCCGGGCGTTCGCCCCAGATATCCACACTGCGCACACCGGGAATCAGGGTGAGCTTGTCGCGCAGGTCCAGGGCGGTCTCCTTGAGCTGGCGCTCGGAGACCGGACCGCCGATGGCGATCATCATCAGCTGGGTATCCCACTCCTGCAAGCGGATCACCGGGCGCTCGATACCCTCGGGGAAGGTATTAATACTATCGACCTGCACCTTGATATCGTTGAGCAGGCGCAACTCATCGTAACCATCCACCGCCTGAATTTCGATGGAGGCGTGGCTGCGGCGGGAGGCGGAGTTCACTTCCTTGACCCCCTTCACCTCGGAGATAGCCTCCTCGACACGCACGGTCACCTGCTGCTCAACTTCCGCAGGGCCGGCACCGGGGTAGGAGATTTCCACCTCGACGATACCCGGCTGGATGGCCGGGAATACCTCGCGATCAATCCCGCTGATACCGAAAAAACCACCGATGATGATCATAATCATCAGCAGGTTTGCGGCCTTACTATTGCGCGCGAACCAAGTAATAATTCCGTTCATTAGCGGCCTCCGGGGGCAGCACTATTCGCTGCCGCGGTCTCACTGGTGGCCGTTGCGGAGGCTTCCGCCTCTTTCTCCACACTCTCAATCAGGCCGGATGGTTTTTTATTCAGGGGGTTGGCGGTCAGCGCCATGCCCTCGCGGGAATATCCCAGACTGGAGACCACCACGCGATCACCATTGGCAATATCGCCGCGCAGCCACACTTTATCGCCGATACTCTGCAACAGTTCTACAGTTTTGAACTGCAGCTTGCTCTCTGCGTCCAGCACCAGCAGGTGATCCCCCTCGTGCAATGCCTGGCGCGGCAATATCACCACGTCATCCAGGGTCAGGCCCGCTATATCTGCCTCGACAAACAGGCCATTCATCAAGGGAACATCGCCCTGGTAGGGGTTCTGTACCTGGGCCACGGCATAAATAAAGCGACTGTTGGTATCGATGCTGGCCTCGGTACGCACCAGCTGGGCGCGCCATTCGCGCTGGCGCCCCGCCACTACAGCTTGCAGCCGCACTTCGGGGCCTTGCTCAAAAGATTTACCCAGGGGCAGGTCGAGCAGTGCCAATTGCTGGTCGGTCAGGGGCAGGCGCACCTCGGCGACACCGGTGCTGTGAATTTTTGCCAGGGGAGTGCCGGGAGTGATGTATTGGCCCAGGTCGACATAGGTTTCCATCACGCGCCCGGCAAAGGGGGTCTTCACCTCGGTGCGCGCCAGATCCAGCTTGGCCTGATCGCGATCCGCTCGCGCGGCAGCCACCGCGGCTTCGGCTGCCTGCAGGTGGGGTTTGCGCAGGAACAGGGCGTTGGCGGCTGCACTCCCCAGATCGCGCCACTCGCGCTTGGCCTGTTTGGCTCGGCCTTGCTCCTGGGCGAGGGCGGACTTGGCATCCGCCAGCTGTGACTCGGAGCGGGTCACCTTGTAGACATAATCCGCCTGTTCAAGCTGAAGTAGGCTGGCACCCTCATCGAAGAAACCGCCGGGTACAAACGCCTGACCCACACGCTCAATTACACCACCGACACGGGCCACCACTTCGATTTCGTGGCGGGCGTGTACCGTGCCCTGGCTCGGTACCAGCAGAGTCTGGCGCCCCGGCTCCGCATAGAGAACATCCGCCACCGGTGGCACTACCGCTTCGGGAGGCTTTTCTTCCGGCTTGGGTTTCAATGCCACCACCACAGCAATGGCGACCATTCCAATAGCCAAAACGGTAAATAAAAGCTTGTTCTTGTTCGACACTTTCACAGGCACCCTCTACCCCATTCTGTGACCCAAACTGGTCAATTTTTAATTAGCGCGCATTCTACTGGAGTTCGACGCCGATAAGGGTCGATTTGGATGCAGGTCGCCGCAAGAGTTTGTGCCCTACCGCAAACCTTCCTCGCGACGCCCTGGTAACGCATAATGTCCGACCCAATTGACCGCTGCAGCAGAGACAGCGGGCCGCGCAAAGCCAAGGAAACCGACAGGCTGTTTCCCGGTCAAACGCCGCTCCTTAAGGTACGAACCCCCGGAAAACGGATATAAACATCAAATGCTGGATATCAACGCTCGCATCGCCGAAGAACTCAACGTACGCCCCCAACAAGTCACCGCTGCAGTATCCCTGCTGGATGAAGGCGCAACAGTGCCATTTATTTCCCGCTACCGGAAAGAGGTGACAGGGGCTCTGGACGACACTCAGTTGCGCAATCTGGAAGAGCGCCTGCGCTATTTGCGCGAACTGGAAGAGCGCCGCGCAACCATCCTCAAGAGTATTGATGATCAAGGTAAGCTCACTGCAGAACTCACTCAGCAGATCAACAGCGCCGACACCAAAAACCGCCTCGAAGACCTCTACCTTCCCTATAAGCCCAAACGCCGCACCAAGGGACAAATCGCTATCGAAGCGGGTCTCGAACCTCTGGCCAATGCGCTGATTAACAACCCCAGCCTAGACCCAGCCGTAGAAGCACAGCAATATCTAAATGCCGAGTGCGAAGACACTTCCTTACAGGTGAAAGACATCAAGGCCGCCCTCGACGGAGCCAAATTTATCCTGATGGAGCGTTTCGCCGAGGACGCCGAACTGCTGGGCAGACTGCGCGATTTCCTCAAATCCGAGGGGCAGGTCAAGTCCAAACTGCTGGATGGCAAAGAGGAAGAAGGAGCCAAATTCCGCGATTATTTCGAATATGCCGAGGACTGGTCTAGGGTGCCGTCCCACCGCGCTCTGGCCATCTTCCGCGGCCGCAACGAGGGTATCCTCGCCATCAGCGTGGGCCTGCCGGAAGAGGAGGGAGCCCCAGCCACTGCCGGACACCCCTGCGAAACCATGATCGCCAGGCACTTCGAACTCCGTGATGAGGGGCGCCCGGCGGATAAGTGGCTCGGCGAAGTTGTACGCTGGACCTGGCGTATCAAACTACTCACCGCACTGGAAACCGACCTGCTGGGTGAGCTGCGTGAGAAAGCGGAAGAAGAGGCCATCAAGGTTTTCTCCCGCAACCTCAAAGACCTGCTGCTAGCGGCGCCCGCCGGGCACAAAGCCACCATCGGCTTAGACCCCGGACTGCGCACCGGGGTTAAAGTAGCCGTGGTCGATGCCACCGGCAAAATATTGGATCACACCGCAATCTTCCCCAACCAGCCGCAAAATCGACTGCAAGAATCTGCCGCAGTCATCGCCGCGCTATGCAATAAATACAATGTGGGGCTGATCGCTATCGGCAATGGCACCGCCAGCCGCGAAACCGACAAGTTCGTCGGAGAAACGATCAAGCAATATCAGTTGAGTGCGCAGAAAGTCGTCGTTAACGAGGCGGGCGCTTCTGTTTACTCCGCCTCCGAACTCGCCGCGCGGGAATTCCCCGACCTGGACGTGACCATCCGCGGAGCCATTTCTATCGCCCGCCGTCTTCAAGATCCGCTGGCGGAGCTGGTGAAAATCGAACCCAAATCCATTGGCGTTGGCCAGTACCAGCACGATGTATCCCAGACCCAGCTGGCACGCTCCCTCGACGCCGTCGTTGAGGATTGTGTAAATGGCGTCGGCGCAGAACTCAACTCCGCCTCAGCACCATTACTGGCCAAGGTATCGGGCCTTAGCGCTTCTATTGCCAGCAATATTGTCAGCTATCGCGACCAGAATGGTGCCTTTAAAAACCGCAAGCAGTTAATGGAAGTACCGCGTTTGGGACCTAAGGCTTTCGAACAAGCCGCCGGCTTCCTACGTATTAATAACGGCGAAAACCCCCTGGATAAATCCGGTGTACACCCCGAATCCTATATCGTGGTGAAACGTATCGCCGAGAAAAACGCCCGCGAGATCAATAGCCTGATCGGCGATTCCGCCTTCCTACGGCGCCTCAATCCGGCCGACTACACCGATGAGAAGTTCGGCGTGCCCACCGTTACCGACATCATCGCCGAATTAGAAAAACCTGGCCGCGACCCTCGCCCAGAATTCCGCACCGCCCGCTTCGAAGAGGGCGTCGAGGAACTTAAAGATCTGCGCCCCGCCATGGTGCTCGAAGGCACCGTCACCAACGTCACCAACTTCGGCGCCTTTGTGGATATCGGCGTGCACCAGGACGGCCTAGTACATATTTCCGCGCTGTCGGAGAAATTCGTCAAAGACCCCCACGAAGTGGTAAAAGCCGGCGATATCGTCAAAGTAAAAGTGATGGAAGTGGACGTGGCACGCAAACGCATCGGCCTCTCCATGCGCCTCTCCGACGAACCCGGAGAGCAGGGCAGTGGCGGCGTTAAGAAAGGTGATCAGCGCGAAAACCGCCAAGCCCAACGCTATAACAAGCAACAGGGTAATCGGCAACAAAAGGGCAACCAGAACGGTGGCAATGGCAGTATGGGCGACCTGTTGATGGCGGCAATGAAGAATAAGAAATAGTATCGACAAACAATAAAAAGGGCGATCAGTAGATCGCCCTTTTTATTGCCTAACATAATCATGTACTGTGAGCGATTACTGAAAATATCAAGCAGAAAAAGAATCTGGCAATTCGCTGGTAAAGTGTAATCGCTCCTGCGTCTCCGGATGATTAAAACTCAGAGCGCCAGCATGGAGCAACAATCTGGGCGCCGCAGCCAGGGCCTCTGAATTCGCATAAAATGGGTCGCCCAGTATCGGGTGACCTATCGCCTGCATGTGTACCCTTAATTGATGAGAACGACCGGTGACCGGTAGCAGGCGCAACAGACTGCTCTCTTTCGAGCTGGAAATTTTTTCCCAGCGGGTAAAAGAGGGCTTACCCACCTCAAAATCCACTTTCTGCCGCGGCCTATTGGGCCAGTCGCAGATCAGCGGCAAATCCACCTCGCCCGAGTCCGCAGCGGGGACACCCCATACCCTGGCAAGGTAGGTCTTATCGACTTCGCGATTTTGAAAAAGACGACTGAGCTTTCGATGGACTTCCGGACTCCGCGCCATAACTACTAGCCCTGAAGTATCCATATCCAGTCGATGCACTGTTAAAGCTTCTGAATAACTTTGTTGCACCCGGCTTGTCAGGCTGTCTTTGTGAGCCAAATCCCTCCCGGGCACACTGAGAAGTCCACTGGGTTTATTTAAAACCAACAAGGAGGAGTCTTCGTAAACTATCGAGAGGAAAGGCTCAATAGGCGGGCAATATTTTCGCATTGATTAGATCTCACAACATGCAGAACAATACTGCCAACACTCTGTGCAACTAAATATCATTAGTGGGCTAGCGTGCATCTAAGCCCAAAGCCTGCAAAATGCTCTCTGAGGCTCCCACCTGATTCATCGTATAAAAATGAAGCCCTGGTGCACCACCTTCCAACAGCGTTTCACACAGGTCGGTAACCACTTCCATACCCAACTTGCGGGCATCACTTGGATCGCGATAACTCTCCATGCGCTTTTTCATCCAGCGTGGGATTTCAGCTCCGCAGTTACGAGAGAAGCGCACCAAATTATCAAAATTGAGAATTGGCATAATGCCGGGATAAATCGGTGCATCGATTCCCGCCTTCTCACATTGATCTAAAAAATAAAAATAGGAGTCCGGATTATAAAAATACTGGGTCAGGGCACTATTGGCTCCCGCCTCAAACTTACCTTTTAAATAGCGTATATCATCGTCATAGCTATTGGACTCCGGATGAATTTCCGGGTAGGCAGCGACTTCCAGGTGGAAGTGATCGCCAGTATGGCGGCGAATAAAAGCGACCAGCTCATTCGCATAGACCAATTGAGCCACTGCGCCCATCCCCGAGGGCATATCGCCGCGCAGGGCTACGATGCGGTTTATTCCAGCCTCTTTATAGGTATTTAAAAGACCAAGTATAGTTTCTTCATTATCACCACCAAACGACAAATGCGGCGCAATAGAAATGCCATCTTTGCGCATGTTGGTAACAATATTGGCGGTGGTTTCGCGTGTGGTACCACCAGCACCATAGGTGACGGAAAAAAATTCGGGATTAAACGCCTGTAAAGCCTCGCGAGTTTTGTACAGCTTTGCGCGACCTTCGGGGGTTTTGGGTGGGAAAAATTCGAAACTGATGCGTATGGGGTTTTTCATTATATTTTCCAGGCCCTCCGAAATTCAGGTGCCAGCACAGCCGGCACCTTTGCTGAGGGTATTAGTATTTATAACTTTCCGGCTTAAACGGGCCCTCTACGGAAACACCGATATATTTAGCCTGCTCTTCCGTCATGCGTGTGATCACGCCATCGAAACCTTCTACCATGTAGCGCGCCACTTCTTCGTCGAGGTGCTTGGGCAGTACTTTGACGTACAGAGCAGGCACTTTTTGGTCAGAGGGCAGGTCGGCAAACTTCTCTTCATACAGGTGGATCTGAGCGAGCACCTGGTTGGCAAAAGAGCCATCCATAATACGGCTGGGGTGGCCGGTGGCATTGCCCAGGTTAACTAGACGGCCTTCGGACAACAGCAGTAAGTGATCATTGTTTTCGCTGTTGCGCACAATTTTATGCACCTGGGGTTTTACTTCCTGCCACTCCCAGTTCTCACGCATAAAGGCGGTGTCAATTTCGTTATCGAAGTGGCCGATATTGGAAACCACGGCGCCGCTTTTCAGGGCAGAAAGCATATGCTTGTCACACACATCGGCGTTGCCGGTGGTAGTGACGATCAGGTCGGTATTGGCCAGCAACGCTTTATTAATGCCTTCTGCGGTGCCGGTGTTGATCCCATCGATGTAGGGAGATACCAATTCGAAGCCATCCATACAGGCCTGCATGGCACAGATGGGGTCTACTTCGGAAACTTTTACAATCATGCCTTCCTGACGCAGAGAGGCGGCGGAGCCTTTACCCACATCACCATAACCGATTACCAGCGCTTTCTTGCCGGCGAGCAGGTGGTCGGTAGCGCGCTTGATAGCGTCGTTGAGGCTGTGACGACAGCCATATTTATTATCGTTTTTGCTCTTGGTCACCGCGTCGTTGACGTTGATCGCCGGCACCTTCAGAGCGCCGTCACGCAACATATCCTGCAGGCGGTGTACGCCGGTGGTGGTTTCTTCACTGATACCGTGACAGTTGTTCAGAATTCCGGGGTATTTGCGGTGCAGAAGCTCAGTGAGATCGCCACCATCATCCAAAATCATATTCGGTCGCCAGCCGGCGACATCGGCACCCACCGTCCGCTCCAGACACCACTCATACTCTTCCTCGGTTTCACCTTTCCAGGCGAATACCGGGATACCACTCGCGGCAATGGCGGCAGCGGCGTGATCCTGGGTGGAGAAAATATTGCAGGAAGACCAGCGTACTTCGGCGCCCAACGCAATCAGGGTTTCAATCAGCACCGCGGTCTGGATTGTCATGTGGATACAACCCATGATGCGCGCACCAGCGAGGGGCTGATCTGCGCGGTATTTTTCCCGCAGAGTCATCAGCGCCGGCATTTCCCCTTCGGCAATTTCGATTTCGCGGCGACCCCACTCGGCCAGAGTAATATCCGCAATTTTAAAATCTTTAAATTCAGTGCTCATTTGATTCATTCTTTATCGGTTCCAGTTATTTGGTACTTGCTTCCCGCGACACAGTAGAGATTGCTTCAAAAATACTGCTCCGCGGTACTCTCAAACGTTACAGGCCCGCCTGAGTACGCAGGGCATCGACCTTATCGGTTTTTTCCCAGGGGAAGGCGGTGAAGGTTTCGCTACGTGCCTGGCCGTTGCCATCCACCCAGTTGTAGGTGTGGGTAAAGGGATCGCGACCAAAGTGGCCATAGGCCGCCGTCAGCTGGTACATGGGGTGCAGCAGGTCGAGAGACTTGGAAATAGCATAGGGACGCAGGTCGAAATTCTCGCGCACCAGCTCCACCAGCTTGTCTTCAGAAACCGCACCAGTGCCAAACGTATTGATAGCAACCGAGGTGGGCTCGGCTACCCCAATCGCGTAAGACACCTGGATTTCACAGCGCTTGGCCAAGCCTGCGGCAACAATATTCTTGGCTACGTAACGGCCGGCGTAGGCTGCGGAGCGATCCACCTTGGAGGGGTCCTTCCCGGAGAAGGCGCCGCCGCCGTGGCGTGCGGAGCCGCCGTAAGTATCCACAATAATCTTGCGCCCGGTCAGGCCGCAGTCGCCAACGGGGCCGCCGATCACAAAATTACCGGTGGGGTTGATATGGAACTTGGTGTCTTTGTGCAGCCACTCCAGCGGGAGGGTGTGGTGCACGATCAACTCCATTACCGCCTCACGCAGGTCGGCCTGGCTCACATCGGGATTGTGCTGGGTGGAGAGCACCACCGCGTCGATGGCACAGGGACGACCCTGCTCGTCGTAGCGGAAGGTGAGCTGACTTTTGGCATCCGGGCGCAGCCAGGGCAACAGACCGGACTTGCGAGCTTCTGCCTGGCGCTCCACCAAACGGTGGGCGTAGTAGACCGGCGCCGGCATAAAGGTCGGGGTTTCGTTGGTGGCGTAGCCGAACATCAGGCCCTGGTCTCCAGCGCCCTGGTCTTCCGGCTTGGCGCGATCGACACCCTGGGCGATATCCAGGGACTGCTTGCCAATCACGTTGATCACACCACAGGTCTCCCCGTCGTAACCCACATCGGAAGAGGTGTAACCGATATCGGTAATTACCTTGCGCACCAACTCTTCGAGATCCACCCAGGCAGAGGTAGAAATTTCCCCGGCGATGACCGCGATACCCGTTTTCACCAGGGTTTCACAGGCAACGCGTGCCTGTTTATCGCGGGCCAACAGAGCATCCAATACCGCGTCGGAAATCTGGTCGGCAATTTTATCCGGGTGCCCTTCAGACACGGATTCCGATGTAAACAGTTTGTATTCACTCATGTGAGAGTCTCCATGTGTTCCGCCGCGGGCGGTTAGCAAAATTCTGGTCCTGGCGATTGATCGGGCTGTCGTCAGGGCTTTACAAATTCTCTTATCTGGATCTGAAAACCATTGCGCAAGGCGCTGTAGACACTGCGCCCATCTTTCAGACCGGCACTCTGTGCCCAGTCGCTCAACTGCTCCGGAGCAAAACCCAACCACAGATCACCACAGGCTTCCCGCGCCCAGTTCTGACCGTGCGCCTGGAGCTCTGCCACTAGCAGTTGACCGCCGCTTTTCAATGCACCTTGCAGGTCGTGAAAAATCTGCGCGGGGTCGGGGGTGTGGTGCAGCACCATATTCACGACGATGCTGTCGGCACTGGCCGGGCGCGCCGCTGCGGCGCGGGTATCGCTGCATACAAATTCGATATTGGCCAGGCCCTGCTCATCGGCGAATGCCTGCGCCCGCTCCAACATGGCTGAGGACAGGTCCAGTGCCGTTACCGTGGCAAAACGCAGGGACAATTCCTGCAGGAATTCCCCTTCACCGGGCCCTACTTCCAGAGCGTGGCGACCGGCGTTCAGCAGTTGCGCCACCTGGGGGCCATATGCGCTGTAACTGGCGATGAGCTCCTGCTGTTCGCGGAACCGGTTGCCGTAATCGGCAAAGAAACGGCGAGAAGCCTCGGCGCGCTCCTCGGAGATACGCGCCACCGACTGTACCCGCGCGCAGGACAAGGGCAACTGGTCCAAATTAGTGAACAACTGCGCAAGCAGCGGGGTAGCACTTGTGCGCCGGTAAAAAAGGTTATTGCCCTCGCGGCGCTTGCTCACCAGCCCCGCCTGGGCGAGCACCTTGAGGTGGTGACTCAGGGCCGGCTGGCGCAACTCAAAAATACGACACAGTTCCAGCACGCTATAGGAGTCCTGGCTGAGCAGGCGCAGTATCTCCAGGCGCAGGGGATCACCTGCGGCCTTCAAGGTCGCCGCCAACTGGGGGATTTCTACGCTGCTATCGGGCTCAGGGATGGGCTGGGATTCAGACATGCGGACGAGTCTAGCAGGCACACAAAGCTATATCAAAGAATTTTGATATAGCTTCATAAAATTATTTTGATGTAGATGTCAGAAAGCCAATTCCGGCTTATGCTGCGAGTAATTAATGCTTCACTTACCTGCAATTTCCCCCGCAAGCCTTTGCGCAGGGCCGGCCTTTACGGGAAAATACGCCCCCATTTTGTCGCTGCGGGAAACCGCCTGCAGAGCAGCACCGCGGCCACCCGAAAACCAGAGAGCTCTTCCTATGTCTTCTACCCCCTCTCGCACAGACAAGGCCAACGCCATCCGCGCCCTGTCTATGGACGCAGTCCAGAAAGCCAACAGCGGGCACCCCGGTGCGCCTATGGGTATGGCGGATATCGCCGAAGTCCTGTGGAATGACTACCTGAAGCACAACCCGGCCAACCCCCATTGGGCCGACCGCGACCGCTTCGTGCTTTCCAATGGCCACGGCTCCATGCTGCTGTACTCACTGCTGCACCTGTCCGGCTACGACCTGCCGATCGAAGAGCTGAAAAATTTTCGCCAGATGCACTCCAAAACCCCGGGCCACCCGGAATACGGCTATGCGCCCGGTGTAGAGACCACCACAGGCCCCCTCGGCCAGGGCATCACCAATGCCGTGGGCATGGCACTGGCAGAAAAAGTTCTGGCCGCCCAATTTAACCGCCCCGGCTATGAACTGGTCGACCACCACACCTACACCTTTTTAGGTGACGGCTGCCTGATGGAGGGCATCTCCCACGAGGCCTGCTCCCTGGCCGGGACCCTGGGCCTGGGTAAGTTGATCGCGTTCTACGACGACAATGGCATCTCCATTGATGGTGAGGTGGAAGGCTGGTTTACCGACGACACGCCCAAGCGCTTCGAATCCTACGGTTGGCACGTGATCCCCAATGTAGATGGTCACGATGCCAGCGCGATTAAGGCCGCGGTCGAAGAAGCCCGCGCCAACAGCGATAAGCCCACCATTATCTGTTGTAAAACGGTGATCGGCTTCGGCTCCCCCAACAAGCAGGGGCGCGAAGAGTGCCACGGCGCCCCGCTCGGCGACGATGAAATCACTCTGGTCCGCGAAACCATCGGCTGGACCCACCCGCCCTTCGAAATTCCCGAAGATATCTATGCCGGTTGGGATGCCAAAGCCAAGGGCGAGGCCCAGGAAGACGAGTGGAAAGATATTTTCGCCGACTACCGCGAAGAATTTCCCGAGCTGGCCGCCGAATTCGAACGCCGCATGAACGGTGAACTGCCTGCAGACTTCCTCGCCCGAGCCGACGACTACATCCAACAGTGCCAGGAAGATGCGCAGAAAATTGCCTCGCGCAAAGCGAGCCAAAACGCACTCAATGCCTTTGGCCCAATGCTGCCCGAATTTCTCGGCGGCTCTGCCGACCTGGCCGGCTCCAACCTCACCATCTGGTCTGGCTCCAAGGGCGTGAGTGCCGAAGACGCCTCCGGCAACTACGTCTACTACGGTGTACGCGAGTTCGGCATGAGCGCCATGATGAACGGCATCGCCCTGCACGGCGGTTTTGTGCCCTACGGCGCTACGTTCCTGATGTTTATGGAATACGCCCGCAACGCCGTGCGCATGGCGGCACTGATGAAACAGCGCGTGATCTTCGTCTACACCCACGACTCCATCGGCCTCGGTGAAGACGGCCCCACCCACCAGCCCGTTGAACAACTCAGCGCCCTGCGCGCTACCCCCAACCTACACACCTGGCGCCCCTGCGATGCCACTGAGTCCGCCGTAAGCTGGAAGATGGCCATCGCGCGCAAAGAGGGCCCCAGCACTCTGGTATTCAGCCGTCAGGGCCTGGCGCCGCAAGAACGCGATAACGCACAGCTCGCTCAAGTGGAGAAGGGTGGCTATGTGTTGTCCGATTGCGAGGGCACCCCGGAAGCGATCATTATCGCCACCGGCTCCGAGGTGGAACTGGCTATGGCCGCGAAAGCACAACTGACCGGGAAGAAAGTACGCGTAGTTTCCATGCCCTGTGCCGAAGCCTTTATGGAGCAGGACACCTCCTACCGAGAGTCTGTACTGCCCTCCGACGTTCGCGCACGTGTGGCCGTGGAAGCCAGCCATCAGGATTACTGGTACAAGTTCGTCGGCTTCGACGGCGCCATTATCGGCATGAGTACTTTCGGCGAATCTGCCCCCGGCGGTGAACTGATGCAACACTTCGGCTTCACCGTGGAAAATGTGGTAGAAACCGTCGAAAAAGTGCTGAACTAACCCCTGCAACAGGCTCCAGCCAGGCGCCCCCTGTCGCTTAATAGCGCAGGGGGTGTCACAGTGTCACCCTCAAATCCTATCCGGCATTACCGCTATGACGACCCGACTCGCCATCAATGGCTACGGCCGCATCGGCCGCTCCGTTCTACGCGCCCTGTACGAATCCGGTGCCCGCGACGCTCTACAGATTGTCGCCATCAACGAGCTGGCCGACTGTGCCACCATCGGCCACCTGACCAAATACGATTCGGTTCACGGGCGTTTTGGCGGTGATGTATCGGTGGAAAGTGACACTCTTACCGTTAATGGCGACCGTATCGCGGTCACGCATTATCAACGACTGGAGGATCTGGATTGGAGGCGGGAAAAAGTCGATATCGTGCTCGAATGCACCGGTAGCTTTAAAGAGCGCCGGCGAGCGGAGTTACACCTGACCGCCGGAGCCAAAAAAGTTTTATTTTCCCAACCCGCCAGTCGCGATGTAGATGCCACGATTGTTTATGGCGTGAACGATCACACCTTAACCGGCAGTGAGACCATTATTTCAGCCGCCTCCTGTACCACCAATTGCAGCGTACCGGTGATCGCGGCACTGGATCAGGCATTTGGCATCGAAGCCGGTGTGCTGACCACGATCCACTCCGCTATGAACGACCAACCGGTGAGCGACGCCTACCACCACACCGATTTAAGAAAAACCCGTTCCGCCGTTACTTCAATAATTCCCGTCGACACCGCCCTCGCCCGCGGCATCGAACGCATACTTCCGCACCTTTTTGGGAAGTTCGAAGCTCAAGCTATGCGCGTCCCCACCGTCAACGTCTCCGCCATAGATCTGTCTGTGCAATTAAATAAAAACGTGAGCCAAAGTGAAGTCAATACTTTACTAAAATCCATAGCCGCGACAGAGTTTAAAGGCGTACTCGGCTTCACCGAAGAACCACTCGCCTCCTGCGATTTTAATCACGACCCGCGCTCGGGCATTATTGATGCCAGCCAGACACGAGTTGCCGGTGGAAAATTAGTGAAGATATTGATTTGGTTTGATAATGAGTGGGGATTTGCGAACCGGATGCTGGATGTGGCTAAAAAATATAAGCATATATTTTCCTCCATAACCTAAAGGTTACTTTGAGCATTCCACTTTTCGGTTCTATGTACCTATTTGCAGGGGGGGCATCGACGACCTTGATCAAGCCATCGATGTCCATTTTTAGCGTATCGTCTTGATTACTTTACACTAGAAAATTTTTCCCTATTTGTATTCATAATATATCCTGATAATAGAAGGTGACCGCCAGGATCATCTATCCCACTTAACGTCTCTCTTTGATAATCTGAGAAAGAGTCCAAGTACTGCTTAAACCAATAACGATTATCCTTATCAACTTGGTAAAGCTCCCACTCTCTCGCACGATAGAGGACACACTCTGCCCCATCCTCAGTATCCCAAATTTCAGGTAAGCAATCAGTGCGATTTTTAGTTTTATATTCCCGAATAAGTAAATTACCATTATCGCTAAGCTTCCATCGCCAGGTATTCTTAGTGATCTCACTATCTTCTAAGACACCATTACCATTGGAGTCTCTGGAATTATCAAGATCCATAGTTCCATCTGCTTTAAAATCCTGAAGGTATCTAGATAACGGCGAATGAAAATCTGATCCACCAGAATACTGACCAATTACGTCGTTGTCGGTCCAGCCCATCACCTGTTTTAAAAGGATAGGATCAAAGAGGGCTTTATCCTCGTCATTTTCCGATTTCGTTAGAACGGATGAAAAGATCACCTCATCCTTTTCAGAAAGATTTAGCAATGAGTATATAAATTGAGAGCCATCAGATAAATTAATTATTAATCGATTTTTATCATCGACAATCCATTCCCCAGATGAAAGATTCTCAGCTCTTTCCCCGCTACCAGTGATAGTTGGCTCTTTTATTATGGCACTACCACCATTCTCAAAATCACCAGACAACTTCAAACTTAAGGCTGTAAAATAAAGAACTGCATCAGAGTTATCCGAATCAACAACTTCCCCGTTTCTAACTGATGTAGGAAAGCTATAGTCACGCCCAATTAACAACACATCTTTAGGGTTTAATAATCCTGCAGAGCGAACAGCAGTATCTGCAATATATCTTACTTTTGTACTTTCAGGGATATCATCATGATATGGATAACTCAAGGTATCAGAAACCTCTATAACCATAATGCCCTGAGTTTTTCCATCTAGCATCCAAAATAGCCGGCTAGGCTTTCTTTTAAGGTCGGTATAAATTGACTCCCCATCAATTATAGTTTCCTCCATTCCGAAAATTGAATCTTTAAAATCAAGCCTAATACCATCTGTTTCTTGAAACCAATTCAAATCGATACTACCGCCACTGTAAGAGTACACACCAGTTCCGTCTTCACTCAAGGTGAGCTGTGACTCTAGGGAATCAAAATAATATGTATCTGCTACTGACGTTATTTGATTGGGGAAAAGGCTAACTAGATTAGTATCATTAACAATACCCGCTTTGATATCATTAAACAGCTCCGAAAACTGCATATCCATCATACTTACATACTTAGCTGATAGTTCGAAACTTTTCGCATATCCATAAGTAGTTTGTATATCGGAAGGCAAAGATATTCCTTTTTCAGAATATTCCAACATAAATTTAATTGACGCTGCAGTTGAAAAAGCTCTTTCAGCGTCAATTTTCTTTAAGGCCTTTTGTAGAGAAGATTCCGAGTTAACCTCACTATTACTTCCCTCTTCCAAAAGGGCTGAAATTGATGTAGAGATACTACTTATATTTACCGCATAGTGCTCAGATTGCTCAAGGACACCATCTTCCCCAGCATATTCGACCAGTGATGTAATGGATCCCATTAAAGAAACAAATTCAACCCTGCCATTATCAGGTGAGTAAGCCACGGCCTTTACTATGTTTTCCGCTTCCCCCTCAAGCACCTCTATAGCAATTGAATAGTTACCCTTACTATCAGATTCAGTGGAAACTTGAGTATCACCGATAACGAAGTCTATTTGTGCATTAGACACAGGTCCATCTACTACCTTTCCTTCAATTGTAAGGCGGACAGTATTTTCGGCTGCTCCTTCTCTGTCTTCGCTGTCTCCATTGCCTCCATTGCCTCCATTGCCTCCGCTACATGCGGTCAACACACAGAGAGCACAAACACCTATTAATCTAAAAAGTCCATATCGGCGCATTTTAATTACACCTCTCCTTAACAAAAATATACGCAGAAAATTCTCCGCAACTATAATTTCTTTAAATAAGAAGTGCCATATATTTTAGGGATTGAACCCTAAACACAAATAAAAAGTCATAAAAGTCATAAAAGTGGTGCTGCTAACACTATGGAGTGTGTCTCGGATTAAACCATCCAAACTTAACGGGCATCTAGCTTCAAATTTTTATTCATTCTTTTCAAGAAACATTTAATTTAGAGTTTTTATCAAAACCTGGAATCTATACCTTCTAAATTAAATTTCCATACATCTCTCTGCATCAAAAGAAGAGCCAAAATTTCTGGGTGAGAGTTCTCTTCGATATCTATCCCCAAGCACACGCAAACTTTCCTGTCTATAAACCTTATCTAAATCCCCCAGCCTTTGCGCCGCATCATAAAAAACCTCCCAACTACCGCTATCCAAATAAAGCTGCTTAAAGGCTGGAACCTGGGATTCATACTCTGCAGCCAAAGCCAGCGTGGCGTTGTTGGTTTTTTCTATATAGTTCTGATAGCGTGCGGGATTGGGCCAGTTCGCGGAGAGTTTTCTATAGCATTGACGCAGCCGGGATAAAACCTGAGCTTTTTGCTCTCGTTTTACATCGTCTGCTTCTGAAGATTGGTAGATAGGCTTCAGTTGCCTGCGCGTAGCCGCCATCAGTTGGCGTACAGACAGGGTTTCGGCACGCGCACGGTCTGCGGAGCTCACCAGCCCCTGGC
The DNA here is from genome assembly GCF_041447225.1 of Microbulbifer echini. Classification (NCBI taxonomy): domain Bacteria; kingdom Pseudomonadati; phylum Pseudomonadota; class Gammaproteobacteria; order Cellvibrionales; family Microbulbiferaceae; genus Microbulbifer; species Microbulbifer echini. The sequence goes on from NZ_JBGMEL010000011.1 coordinate 70,213, forward strand.
TACGGAGCCAACCGGGCAGGGCAATTTCAGAGACGGCGGTGGCAAAGCTCTCATTAAATTGGGTATCCCCGGAAATATATACTCGTCGGTGCGCCAACTCATGAAATAAAAGACCGGCCAGACGCTCCTGGGGCCAGTTTACAAAACTAGAAAGTATCGGATCGTCGAACCAGCCGAGCGTACTGTAAGCGGGGACTGCGCCCAGATAAATATCGTAGCCCTGTGCGTGCAGGCTGTTAGCCTTGGCCTCTGCGGCAGACTTGCGAAAGTAGCCACGATAGCTGGCACAGCCGGCTATTGGATAGCACCAGCGCTTTGGCGCTAGGGAGAATTCTGGAGCGGCGAGCACATTCCAGATTGGATAGGTGTCATCAAGTTGTACATAGGCGCTGTAGGCATTCCCTACCGGCAATTTTAAAACTTCGGCGGCATACGCTCTGATCTCTAGTATAAGTTGTAACTGCTGTTGTAGTTGTTCACTGGTACCTGGCTTGTTGATAACCTCTTCTATGGGTTCTCGTGCGGATAAAATACGCCACTGACCGGCAGCAGCCTGGGCGTAGTAGCCCACAGTTTCACAGCCGACCAGAAATGCAGAGGCAACCAGCATCCAAATACACCAGCTTCCCTGGCGCCTAAACAACCTTGTGATCAGCATACTGATATACACTCTCTTTCCGGTTTTCATTTTTATAAGTGTCCAGCCAGGGATGCATTCTCATCCCACAAAAAGCCTCTAAGGGTTATAGCATGATGCCGGTTAGCGCGATCCTGACGGTATTTGCCCTGGTGTTTATCGCCATCGCCTGGCTGCGTCTGTTGTGTGTGTGCTTTGCCGATAGCACCCTGGCTGGATTTCTGGCCTTATTTTTTCCGCCTCTGGCACTGCTGCTTGTTTTGCCACAATGGCAACGGGAAAAAGAACTTTATCAATTATTGGGTGCCGCCATGGTCTGTATAATCCTAAGCTTTGCCCTGCAATAGCCCTTCTTTATTGTTAAGCTCACACCGCCTCAGCTTAATTATTTGTTTCACCAGCGACAGCAGACCAAAAGGTCATAAGATAAGGAAGCCTTTCACGGCGCTAGAGCGGGAATATATCCCTACTTTGCCGTAGGCCGTATCCATCTCTCACAAGTTACCGCCTGAACGCCTTTCGCCCCTCTTTTTAGTAACTCGACCTCAGTTGATTTAGGTCAAGAGCCTTACCCGGTGACGGCCTAAACTGCATAGCTGAAGCACTGGCGTACTGGAGAGAAAGATGGACGCTTTGATTGATTTATTTACCAGCTTTTCCGGCCTGCTCAGCCTCGCCGTAATCGCGTTTATATTCCTGATGGCAGTCTACTTTTATCGCCTGATTCGCAACAATGTGGAGAGGGAAGTTGCAGAACAGGAGCAGAGAGAGCGGGCGGCAGCTTCCAGGGTGAGCAAGCCCACCGGAGCCACGTTACCACGCTAATATCTAGGGTCTCGGGGTTAGCATAATTGCCACAACTTGTTTGCAGCGCCGGCATTCATTCGAGCCTTAGGCGCTCTCTTGATTCTCGGCCATTACTCAGCCGACCGTTTGGTTTTTGTTGCGATGGGGGCTTGCCAGAAATGGCGCAAAAACCAATATCGATTGGCTTTTCCTGCATGGAACGCAGACTGTCGATGTCCAAATAGTCCCATTTTGAGAGCATGGGATGAGTTTTGGGCAGAGCAGATAAAACAACAGGGTGATTGCCCCGGCAGTGGAAACTGCCGGGGCATTTTAATATAGCGGTAATGCTCTTTGACTCTGCCGATTCTCTCCAAGCTCTACTAACCAGCTCAGTTCCATACGGATGGAATTCGCTCGTCTGAACAATCAAACAGGGCAAACCATCAATGAGTGCTAACTTACATCGATGTAGCCTATGGCCTACCAGTTAAGACTTCTCAGCTTCTTCTTTTGCCTTGCGCGAAGTAATCCAACGCCCAAATAAAATACCTACCTCAAACAATAGCCACATAGGGAAAGCCAGCAAGGACTGGGATATAACATCCGGTGGTGTGAGCAACATGCCGATCAGAAAGCAACCCACAATAACGTAGGGACGTTTACTGCCCAGAGTCTTAGCGTCCACCGCGCCACTCCAGATCAACAGCACTGTGGCGATAGGGATTTCGAAGGCAAAGCCGAAGGCAAAAAACAGCTTCAACACTAAATCCAGATAACTGCGCATATCCGGCATTACTTTGATATCCGCGTGAGCCGAACCAACGAAGAAATCAAATAAAATGGGAAATACTACAAAATACGCAAAAGCAACACCTGCGTAAAAAAGCAAGACACTGGTCACTAGGATTGGAATTGCGATGCGCTTTTCATTCTTATACAAGCCGGGAGCAATAAAAGCCCAGGCCTGATAAAGCACAAACGGAATTGCCATAAAAAACGATACAATAAAGGTAGTTTTAAATGGCGTAAGGAAAGTGGAAGTCACCTCTGTGGCAATCATTCCAGCATCGCCCACCAAGCGTTCCTGCAGGGGATTGGCAATAAAGTTATAAATATCCGAGGCAAAGGGCACGAGACAGGCGAACAAGACCACCACGACCAACAGGGTGCGTAGCAGGCGATCCCGCAATTCGATCAAATGATCGATAAATGGCTGGTGTCTGTCTTGCGTTTGATCGCTCATGGTTGTTTGTCTTTTTCCTGTTGCGATTCTTTTTCTTCAACCGGGGGGACGTTCTCCGGATGATCCGGATTTAACTCGGGGTCGCCGAATTCGTGCCAGTGCTCCGGGTATTCTGGGTCCTGCAGCTCTTCCACCGTTTCGTCCTGCTCGGGTAAATAATCCTCTTTTTCCGCACGTGGGTGGGCTGGCTCTTGCTGCACCTTGGCTGCAGTTTTTTCCTCAGGCACAGATGTTTCACTGGGAGTGGATTTGTCTTCCTCGGGAGCCTGCAGAGACTCGTTAATCTCGCGATTGGCCTCGCTGAAAGTCTTCTCCATTTCCTGGCGGCTTTCCTCAATCTCGCGCAGGATGCGCTCATTGTGCAGTTCGCGGCGGATATCATCGGCGCCCACCTCCCGCTCAAGCTCCTCGCGGGCACCTTGCAAAGTGCGCTTTAAACCGGACCACCAGCGCGCCGTGGTACGAATGGCATCGGGTAGGCGCTCTGGGCCAACCACAAGTAACGCCACCACAGCGACCAGCAGCAGTTCAAAAAAGCCTATATCAAACACAGGGCATTTCTCGCGTTAACAGTACCGAATTACTTGTCCTGAGACTGCTTGTCTTTTTCCTTGGAGACGCTGCCCTGCTCTGGCTTTTCGTCCTCGTCGTGTTGCAGGCGTTCGGGATCTTTTTCTTCGTCCTTATCCTTGTTCTTATCCTCATCCTTCACCGCTTTACGGAAGCCTTTAATTGCACCGCCCAGATCACCACCGAGGTTTTTCAAGCGCTTGGTTCCGAACAGCAGCAGGACAATGACCAAAATAATCAACAGCTGCCAGATGCTAATTCCACCGAATCCCATAATTGTCTCCATGTCATTTAATACGGCAGCCGTTGACAGTACACAGCCAACGGTTGCCATGGGTCAAACCGCAATTTACCAGGGGATTGTTACGCCATTACCCCTGGGAGAACTGTCATCCCTCTTTGCAGCGGGATGCTTTTTCCTCCAGCCCAGAGAGGCCAAAACGCCGCCCCAGTTCATGCACCACATCCTGGGAGTCCGCCCCCAGATGCGAGAGCATCACCATCGAGTGAAACCACAGATCCGCAGTCTCGGCAATCATATCCCGGTTGTCGCCACTGATCTGTGCATCCTTTGCGGCGAGAATAGTTTCGGTCGCTTCTTCGCCAACCTTCTCTAGGATCTTATTCAGGCCTTTCCTGTGCAGGCTGGCAACATAGGATTGATCGGTGTCCTCCCCACACTTGCGACTTTCCAATACGGCGTCGAGTTGCTGTAGCAGATCGCTCATGGTGGGACTCACTTATAAATCGCTTTGGGGTCTTGCAGGACCGGCTGAGAAACCTGCCAATCGCCGTCCTGCAAAAGGTTGTAAAAACAGCTGCTGCGGCCGGTATGGCAGGCGATGCCTCCTTCCTGCTCCACCAGCAGCAGTACCGTATCGCCATCGCAATCGAGGCGTATCTCGCGCACCTTCTGTAAAAAGCCAGAGGACTCCCCTTTGCGCCACAGGCCTTTGCGTGAACGCGACCAATAGACGGCGTAGCCCTCGCTGGCCGTCAGTGCCAGGGACTCACGATTCATCCAAGCCATCATCAGCACCCGCCCACTTTTAAAGTCCTGAGCAATGGCGGGTACCAAGTCGTCGCTGTTCCAACGGACCTGATCGAGAAAGCCGCTGGTCGGTTTCGCTTGAGTCAATGTCTCTTCCATCAGAATTCCAAGTGTAGGCCGACACACCGCCGGCAAATACTCCCGCCGCAGCTCTAGGGCCAGAGCAACAGCAGCAAAGCGGCGATCCCCAGCAGCCACCCCGAAGGCGGCAACTGTTCAAGCCATTGTGGGCGGCTTATCGCCAGTGCACCGGCACCGAGCAATACCCCACCAACGCGGCGCAGATATTGCCAGCGCCCACGGCGCTGGCCACTCGCCAGTTTCTCACCAATACTTTCCAATTGCGGCGCCAGTTCCCGCGACTGCTCCAGGGCGGAATACACCAGTTGCGGCATCTGCGGAAACTTTTCCAGCCACTCCGGCCCGTAGCGCTTGATCTCGCCCAGCAGAGTTTTCGGGTGAATGCGTTCACGCATCCATCGCTCCAAAAATGGATGAGCAGTCTTCCACAGATCCAACTCAGGATAAAGCTGACGACCCAGCCCCTCAATATTCAGTAAGGTCTTCTGCAACAACACCAGTTGGGGCTGCACCGCCATATCGAAGCGGCGCGCGGTCTGAAACAGGCTGATCAGCACCCGCGCAAAGGAGATCTCGCCGAGTGGCTTTTCAAAGATGGGCTCACACACAGCGCGGATTGCCGCCTCAAAGGCGTTGACCGGGGTATCGGCCCGGACCCAGCCGCTCTGCACATGCAGCTCCGCCACCATGCGGTAGTCGCGGCGGAACATGGCCAGCAGGTTACGCGCCAGGTAGTACTGATCCTCGCGTGACAGGCTGCCGACGATCGCTGTATCGATGGCGACATACTGCGGGCGCTGCGGATGCTCGCGGGAGACAAAGATATTGCCCGGATGCATATCCGCATGGAAAAAGTTGTATTCGAAAACCTGCTTAAAGAAAATTTCCACACCGCGCTCGGCCAACAACGGCATATTAGTGTCCTGCGCGCGCAGCTGAGTCATGTCGGTAACCGGAATGCCGTCGATGCGCTCCAACACCAAGACATTCTCGCGGGTGTAGTCCCAGTAGACCTGAGGGATATACAGCAGTGGCGACTGACTGAAATTGCGCCGTAGCTGAGTGCCATTGGCGGCCTCACGGGTCAGATCCAGTTCGCCCTCAATGGTGTGGCGGTAGTCCTCCACCACCTCCACCGGGCGCAGGCGCCGGCCCTCCGGCACAAAGCGCTCGATAGCTCCGGCGATCACTCGCAAAAGGCGCAAATCCTCTTGGATGACTTCGCCGATGCCTGGGCGCAGCACTTTCACGACTACCGATTCACCGCTCTTGAGCACCGCCGCGTGCACCTGTGCCACCGAGGCCGCCGCCAGGGGCTCGCGCTCAAAGCTGGCAAAGACTTCATCGACACTCGCACCCAAAGCCTCCTCGATCAACCCTCGACACTGGTCGCTGGAGAAGGGCGGTACCTTGTCCTGCAGGTAATCGAGCTGTTCGACGACATCCGGCGGTAGCAGATCCGGGCGGGTGGAAAGCAGCTGGCCAAATTTGACGAAAATCGGTCCCAACTCTTCCAGGGCGCGGCGCAGGCGTTCGCCGCGCTCCATCTTCGGTTGCGGCAGTAGTTTGAGAGGTGCGAGTAACCCGCGCAGCCACAGCGGGCGGCGCTCGGTTGGCAATAATTGATCGAGGCGGTAACGCAGGCAAACCCGCGCGATGGTAACACTGCGAAATAACGGCAAAACTACTCGGCCTCCCCACGGGAAAACTGTGCCTGCAAGAGGCGCACACGCGCCTCGAGGCGTTCGGTCGCCAGGGACAGCTCGGAAAGGTCGTCGGCAAAGGCTTCAAATTGTGCCTGGGGTGGGGTCAGCTGCCACTCTTCACTGATCGTTTCCGCCGCCGCCACCGGTGCGCGACTGAGACTCGCGCTCAACCAACTGCCCGCACTGCGCAGTACATTGCCAATGGAGTGAGCCGGGATATCACCGAACAGTTGTGCCAACGGCGCCTCCCAGTCGATATCCAGGTCACTCATAATCCACTGCAATTCCGCCAGCAGGGCACTGGAACCACTGATCGATACCCCCAGCGCCGCCGGTGTGGCATCCGAGTCTTTCAACAGGCGCACTAAAGAAATGGCGGAACAACGGATAGAAGTAGTGACATCCCCCGCCCAGTGCTGACGCACACGTACCTGATCGCCCTCAATACACAGGCAGCATTGCAACGTTGGTGCGCTCAGATCGAGCGCCATGACTGTGCCATCCAGTGCCTGCAGACGCGTACGGGTTGCCGGGTCGTACTGCAGGGCAGTATTGATGGCGGTTTCCAGCGCGGCGTCAAAACCCGCGCGATAAGTGGGGTCGCTCATGGCGCTTTTCGGCCTCGTGCCAACGCTTGGGGGGAGATCATGTCAGATATCACTCAGGGCTTAATGCCCCGATGCAGCGCCACAATACCGCCGGTCATGTTGTGGAATTCACAATCGACAAAACCGGCATCCGCCATCATCTGCTTGAGAGTTTCCTGATCCGGGTGCATGCGGATGCTCTCCGCCAGGTAGCGGTAGCTTTCCGCATCGTCGGCCACCAATTTGCCCATGAATGGCAGCAGCCGAAAAGAGTACTGATCGTAGACTTTTTCCAGCAACTTCGATTCCGGTTTGGAAAATTCCAGTACCAGCAGGCGTCCACCGGGCTTCAACACCCGCAACATGGAGCGCAAGGCCAGATCTTTGTCGGTGACATTGCGCAGGCCGAAGGCGATGGTAATGCAGTCGAAGGTATTGTCGGGGAAGGGCAGGTATTGGGCGTCCGCCTGTACCGGTACCACGTTGCCGGCGATACCTCGATCGAGCAGCCGATCGCGGCCGACGCGCAACATTGATTCGTTGATATCCGCCAGCACCACCTGGCCACTGGCGCCCACAATACGCGAGAAACGCGCGGTGAGATCGCCCGTGCCACCGGCGATATCCAAAATTTTCTGTCCCGGCCGCGCGCCGGACAATTCGATGGTAAAGCGCTTCCAGAGGCGGTGAATACCCCCGGACATCAAATCGTTCATGACGTCGTAACGCGCCGCCACTGAGTGGAACACTTCCGCCACACGACCGGCCTTTTCCTCCACCGGGACCTCTTGGTAGCCGAAGTGGGTGGTCTTGCGATCCTTCATGCTGTGCTGCCTGCTGAGCCAATTTCAGAGGGCCATTGTACATCGCCGGCGCCGGTGGAACAGCGTCCATGCTGTGCACAGCAGCAACTCGCTAAAATTGGGTATTACGGGAGCAGAGAAAGGGCTGGGAAAAAACCATGGATTACCGCCTCGAAAGCGGCACACCGGTTGAACTGGGCCTACGCCTGGTGGCCAGCGCAGAAATCCATACCGCACTCGACAATGCCCGGCAGCTGCCAGAGGCACACGCCGTGCACGAATTGCGCAAGCACTGCAAAAAGCTCCGCGCGCTGCTGCGCCTGGTGTACCGGGATAAAAACCTGCGTTATAAGCTCGAGAATAATCGTTATCGCAACATCGCGCAGCGCCTCTCGGCAAGTCGCGACCTGGTCTCTGTGCGTGCCGCACTACTCTCCCTCGCGCCCCCCGCCCACTTCGAAAAGATGCACAGGTTGCTGCAACAGATGCTCAACGCAGAGCCCGAACAAGGGAGCTTTCAGCGAGTCGAAGAGTTGTTGACACAGGCACAAGCGGATATCCACAAATGGCCCCCGCAAAATATCCACTGGGAAGATATCGCCTCTGCCTATTCAAGAGATTATCGGCGCGCGCGCAAAGCCTGGATGGCCACGCGCTATGGGGACAACGCCCACAAGCTACATCAGTTGCGAAAACGGGTGAAAAGCCATTGGTATCACAGCCGCCTTCTCGGAGGGAGGTACCCACAATCGATAGAGATTCGCTGTGAACCCCTCGGGCAACTCGCCCAAATACTGGGAGACTGGCGCGACCTCTTTCTGCTCCGCAGCCTGGCCATCACCACCAGTAAGAGCCTGGGAAAAGAATTAATCCGATTACTCGAAATGACAGACTGGCAAAAGGAACGATTGCGTCGAGAAATAGACGCTCGCTGCCGGGCACTCTTCTCCCACAAGACATTCTCCGAGAGGAAAGCAAGTGTATAAAAAAGGGGGCGGAGGCAGGGTGCCGAGAGACGAAAAGGCTTTAGGGAATCGAAAAAGGCGCGGGTCGTATTCCCGCGCCTCCAGGGCCGCCGATTTATTCGGCGCTCTGCTCCAGCAGACCGCCGGCGCGGGCCATCACATGGAACAAATAGTTCTGCTCATTGGTACCGCTCACCAGGTGCGCACCGGGTCCGCGGGCCCAGACGCCCACATCTTCACCGCCGTGAGTCTCACCCGACAGGGGAATAAGAGCCTCCTGGTGGAAGCCCGGCGCGGTCGTGTCGATACCGGTGAGGTCCTGACGCCCTGCCACAATATCGCCATCATAGCGGTCATCCGCGTCGGTATTTTCACCGTTATCCGCGAAACCGCGGCCATTGGCATAATTCAGGGTGGTGTAGGGCAGGCCCTCTTTATCCAGCTTGGGGGTCTCCTCGGGCAGGCCGCTGCCATCGTTTTTGATCACTTTGCCCAGGATTGGATTGCCGCGGGTGGTGCCACCGGCAATGGTCATCACGTGGCTGTGGTCGGCGGTGACAATAATCAGGGTATCTTCCGCATTGGTGCTATCCATAGCGACCTGAACCGCCTTGGCAAACTCCTCTGCATCGCTGAGGGCATTGAAGGCATTGTTGGCGTGGTGGCCGTGGTCGATACGACCAGACTCCACCATCAGGAAGTAGCCCTTATCGTTTTTCTGCATCATCGCCAGCCCTTTGGCGGTCATCTCACTCAGAGAGGGCTCACCGGCCACATCATTGGCGCGATCCGCCTCGTAACGCATATGGGAGGCATTAAACAGACCGAGCAGCTTGTCGGTGTTGGCCACATCCAATTGATCAAATGCCGTTTTGTCTTCCACATACACAGACGTAGTCACTCCATCGCTGTAGCGCTCCTTCCACTCCTCGATCAGGTTGCGGCCGTCTGTGCGCTTGCCATCTTTATCTTCCAAATCCTTCTGATCACTCGGCAGGAAGTTGCGGCGCCCCCCCCCCATCACCAGGTCGATTCCATCGCCGGCCTGTAGCTCGACCAGCTGAGTCGCAATGTCGCGGCAACCGTCGGGAGCCGTATATTCCCATTCGCGCTCGGGCACCTTGGCGTAGGTGGCTGCGGGCGTGGCGTGGGTAATACGCGCGGTGCTGATAATACCGGTGCTTTTACCCAACTCTTCAGCCAGCTCCAGGGAGGTGGTCAGCGGGCGGTCGAGACTGGCCGTGCAGTCACCGCGGGCGACATCTTCGGCCACACTCAGAACGCCAGCTTTGGTTTTCACCCCGGTGACCAACGCGGTCATGGTACCGGCGGAATCCGCGGTCTGCTGGTTGGTGTTATAGGTTTTCACCAGGCCCGCGTAGGGCATTTTCTCAAAGCTCAGCTGGTATTCCTCGCCGTCGAGACCCAGTTTCTGCCCGGCAAAAATACGCGCGGCGGTCACCGTGGAGATACCCATGCCGTCACCGACGAACAAAATAATGTTTTTCGCGGCTCCCGGCGTATTATTGATTTCCTCGGCACTCGCCGCTGCTACCGCTTTCTGACCCTCCTCAAACCAACTGCTTTTACTCTGCGCGTTGGAAATACCTAGGTGGTCTTCCTGTTGCTGCGGTGTTCCGGTGCTGTCCGGCAACTCAGCTGGGTTGTTGGAGTCGGAGTTGTCGTCGCTACAGGCGCTGGCCAGCACGGCAATGGAAAAGGCCAGCAGGGTCTTTTTAAACAATTTCATAATCAATGCCCCCAATTATTCTTCTGACAGCGACAGGTCGGTCGCGGCTGTCATTATGTGGAAAACCGCGCTCTGTTCCAGGTGTCCCTGTACTTTTTCGGCACCGGCGCCAATCGCGTGCAAACTGATATCCTCACCACCGTGGCTCTCGCCACCCAGAGCGACCAGAGATTCCTGGTGGAAACCGGGCTTTTCGGTGTCCACCCCTGCCAAATCATGGCGGCCGGCGGCGATATCATAGTCATCGCGCTTATCCGCATCGGTGTTTTCACCTGAATCCACATAAGCAAAGCCGCGCCCATTGGTGTAGGTGAGGGTGGTGTAGGGCTTGTTATCCTCGGCCAGGGAGACCGTCTCATTTGGCGCGCCGCTGTCATCGTTACCGATCACCTTGCCCAGGATAGGGTTACCCCTGGTCGGATAGCCCGCCATATTCATTACGTGGCTGTGGTCAGCAGTCACCAGGATCAAGGTTTCTTCCAGATTCACTTTCTGTAGCGCCGCCTTGACCGCATCGGACAGTTCGATAGCTTCGTTCAGGGCGTTGTAGGCGTTACCGGAATGGTGGGCGTGATCGACCCGGCCGGATTCCACCATCAGGAAGAAGCCGTCTTCATCCTTTTGCAGCACATCGATGGCGGTGGTGGTCATCTCGACGATGCCGGGTTCTTCGCTGTTCTTGGCGATGCGATCCGCATCGTAGCTCATATGATCGCCGGTAAAGAGCCCCATCAGTTTGTCGGTATTGGCGATATCCACCGCCGCCAACTCGAAACCGTTTTCGACATAGACCGCGCTCTGCTCACCTTCGTAGCGCAGCAGCCACTCACCGGTTAGGTTGCGCTCATCCTCTCTCAGACCACCGTCGGCTACTGGAGTGAAGAAATCGCGCCCACCACCGAGCATCACTTCCATGCCGTCACCAATACCCATTTCCACCATCTGCGTGGCGATGTCGGTACAGCCCTCATCCGCCTCCGCTTCCCACTTGCGGTTGGGGCTCTTGGCGTAAGTCGCCGCCGGGGTGGCATGAGTGAGGCGCGCGGTGGAAACGATACCGGTGGCCTTGCCACGGCTTTCCATCATTTCGAGAAAACTGTTCAGGCCCAGATCCTGGCTCGCCGCACAATCGCCTTTCAGCGCTTGGCCATCCACGTTGATCATACCGGCGCGGGTTTTCACACCCGTCATCATCGCGGTCATGGTACCGGCGGAGTCTGGTGTCTGCTGGTCGGTGTTATAGGTTTTGATCAGAGCGCTGTGGGGAAACTCTTCAAAAGAGAGGCTATTTTCCTCACCGGTTTGACCGCGGCGCTGGCCCTCGAAGATACGTGCGGCGGTCAGCGTGGCAATTCCCATACCATCGCCCACAAACAAAATGACATTTTTTGCGGTTTTGGCTTCGCGGGAGAGAGAAGCGCGCTGCTCCAGGCGGTCAGACGCCTCGGTGAACCAGTCGCTATTGGTTTGATAGTCGGGCAGGCTCGCAGCTGAAACCGCAGAAGCGAGAGGGATTAAGTAAAAGGCGCTGAGTGCGCGGGCAAGTTTTTTTGCCACGGTGGGCCTCCGGAACTCGTGAATTTGGCGAGCATTAAAGTCCGGAAATGTGACAAAAGAATTACGCGCCGATTAACTTCTCGCTTTCTTTGCCAAACCGCTTTGTACGGCGCTACAACTGTAAAAGAGCAGCTATACCCTTGTTACAGGAGTGAGAAAAAATGCCGAAATTCCATTATTTTTTTGATTTTTTACGCAAATAAAAAAATAAAAAGTGCGCTGCAGAGAGCGCACTTCAGCACTAACCGATAAATTTCACCACACTCTCATCGGGATCGCGGCCTTTGCCTGCCGCGCGTAAACGCGCCAGATAGGCCTCCCAATTAACCGCGTATTTTTCGGCCAGATCGCGCAGATATTCCCAGGTGTAAATGCCGGTGTCGTGGCCGTCATCGAAATCGATTTTCAGCGCATAGCGACCGGCAGCCTCAATTCTGTCAATACCTACATTTAGTTTCCCATCCACCAGCAGCGCAGGGCTATTGCCATGGCCACGCACTTCGGCACTGGGGGAGTAGACGCGCAGATATTCCGCCGGCAGGGTGAATTCGCCGTCGGCGTACACCAGCAACAGGTTTTTCTCTGCGCGATTTAAACGGATTTTTTGCAGTTTCATTTACAGGATAAAACGCGAAAGGTCCTCGTTTTGGCTGAGCTCGCCGAGATGGCTATCGACATAAGCAGCATCCACATTCAGCGATTTATCGCCGTCACCGGCGTCGAAGGAAATTTCCTCTAACAGACGCTCCAGTACCGTATGCAAACGGCGCGCGCCGATATTTTCGGTACGCTCATTCACCTCGAAAGCAACCTCGGCAATACGGCGGATACCATCTTCCGTAAATTGCAGTTCCAGGCCTTCGGTGGCGAGCAACGCTCTCTGCTGTTCGGTCAGAGAGGCCGATGGTTCGGTGAGGATGCGCTCAAAGTCCGCGGATGTCAGCGAGCTCAACTCCACGCGGATTGGCAGGCGCCCCTGTAGCTCGGGAATCAAATCCGACGGCTTGGACAGGTGGAAAGCACCGGAAGCAATAAACAGAATATGATCCGTTTTGATCATGCCGTGCTTAGTGTTGACGGTGCTGCCTTCGATCAGCGGCAGCAGGTCGCGCTGCACTCCCTCGCGGGACACATCGGCACCGCCGCTCTCCTGGCGTTTCGCCACCTTGTCGATTTCGTCAATAAAGACGATACCGTTTTGCTCGGCGGCGCGAATCGCGCGAGTTTTAACATCTTCGTCGTTGACCAGCTTGGCGGCTTCTTCGTCAGTAAGCTGTTTCATTGCCTGTTTGACCGGCAGCTTGCGCTTGCGGGTCTTGCCCTGGGACATATTCGAAAACATACCCTGTAGCTGGTTGGTCATTTCCTCCATACCCGGAGGGGCCATGATCTCCACGCCCATAGGGGCGGCGGCCATATCGATTTCCACTTCTTTATCGTCCAGCTCGCCCTCGCGCAACTTCTTGCGGAACAGCTGGCGAGTGCTGGAATCCTTGTCATTCGGCTCACTGGAGCGCGCCGGCGGCAACAGGGCATCGAGTATGCGCTCTTCGGCGGCATCCATAGCGCGCTGCTGTACACCGGACATCGCCTGTTCGCGCTCTTGCTTCACTGCCGTCTCAACAAGATCGCGTACGATGGACTCCACATCGCGGCCCACATAGCCGACTTCGGTAAATTTGGTCGCTTCCACCTTGATAAAGGGCGCATTCGCCAGCTTCGCCAGACGGCGCGCAATTTCGGTTTTACCCACGCCAGTGGGGCCGATCATCAGGATATTTTTCGGGGTGATTTCGGCACGCAGATCCTCGCTCACCTGCATGCGGCGCCAGCGATTGCGCAGCGCAATAGCGACAGCGCGCTTGGCATCCTGTTGGCCGACGATGTGGCGATCGAGTTCGTGGACAATTTCACGGGGGGTCATCTGGGACATACAAATTCCTGCAAAACAGTTGCGCGGGCCTGATTACAGCCCGCCGGGCCTCAAGCGCTGTTAACAGCGCCGGGCACTCAATAAGTCAATTCTTCGATGGTGTTGTTGTGGTTGGTGTATACACAGACATCACCGGCAATTTTCAGGCCCTGCTGGACGATGGAGCGCGCATCCATATCGGTGTTGTCGAGCAGTGCTCGAGCCGCCGACTGGGCGAAGGGCCCGCCGGAACCGATGGCAATCAGGTCATCTTCTGGCTGAATCACGTCGCCGTTACCAGTCACAATCAGGCTGGCGCTGGCGTCCGCCACGGCCAATAACGCCTCTAAGCGGCGCAGAGCCCGGTCTGTGCGCCAGTCTTTGGCCAGCTCCACGGCGGCGCGGGTCAGCTGGCCGCCATGAGCTTCCAACTTGGCTTCGAAGCGCTCAAACAGGGTAAAAGCATCAGCTGTACCACCGGCAAAACCGGCGATTACCTTGTCTTTGTACAGGCGGCGCACTTTGCGTGCGTTGCCTTTCATAATCGTGTTACCCAGGGACACCTGGCCGTCGCCGCCAATCACAACTTTGCCGTTGCGGCGACAGGATAAAATAGTGGTTCCGCGATACTGTTCCAATGGAGACCTCTCGGATTACGCGTGTGCTCTGGCTGCAGAAGATCTGTGGTCTTCCGCGCCGGGAATTTCATTCAGGTTAGATAAGTGAGGACGGGGCGCGCCGATTTCAATAAGAGACCGGCCAATTGCTAAACCGAGAACCCGTTATTCACCGCGGATGCGCCTCTCAGACACCCTCCCCGCGCAGTATTTCAAGCCACTTCTGCCCAGCCATGTTCAGGCTGGAATGACCGCCCGCAACCCGGAAAAAATTACCGAATAAACTGACTGTGCCGAGCGGGTGTCCGGCTCACGACTCAATTGGCCGGGCGTTTTAATACCAGAGGCATCAGGCGATGCTCCGCCAGTATCTGGCGGGCCTTGGCCATGCGCGAACGGTTGCTGAAAGGACCAACCAATACCCGGTGCCAAGTGCCGCGACTGTCGCTGGCGGACTCTACTTTGACATCCAGGTTCGCGAGGGTGAGCTGCGCGCGCAGGCGCTCCGCCTCCGCCGCCTCGCGAAAGGAGGCGGCCTGCAGAATAAAGACCTGTTTTTTGGTCTTCTCCGCGGCGCCCCGCGCAGACGATGAGGCCTCGCCCCGGCTGGCGGGCTTGGCCACTTTCGGCGGTGGCACCGTGACTTCGTTTTCTTTCAACATGGTGTAGAAATCAAAGCGCGGCTCGGAGGATTTTTGCGCCTCAGAACTGGCCGTCTGCCCCCTTTCAGCACCAGCGGCTTTGTTGCCACCGCCGGCCGCACCGTATTGCAGAAGCAAAAAAACGGTGAAACCGCCGATGGCGTTGCCCAGGAGAAACCAAACCCAGGCGGGCTTGCCCGAGGAACTCTTAGTGCGGCGTTTGGTATTGCGACGGCTCATTGCGGATTTCTTCCCTGGGTTGTCTGCTCAACCGGCGAATTGTACCGCCAATTGCTGCGTGGGCATTGTCTCCCTGCAAAATTCACGACAATTCCTGTGCATCCATATCCACTGCCCAGCGCAGACGCCGATTCTTATTGCCCTCGGCCCAGGCGCACACCCGGGCCAACAAGGGTTGCAACTGGGCGCGATTCTGGGCAGTTACCTGCACATAAAAACGGTAGCGCCCCGACTTGCGCTCCAGCAGCGCCGGCACAGGCCCCAGGTACTGCAACTCGGGGGAGGGCGGCACCAGTGATTGCATAAACAGGCGTGCGTTCTGCAGGAACTCCTCCGCCCAGGCCGGTTCCTCACACTCAGCGCGTACCAGAGCCATCGCGTGGATCGGGGGCAGCTGCGCCACCGCACGATCACGCAGCAGTTGGCGCGCAAAAGTGCCGTAACCTTTTTCCAACAGCATCTGTAGCAACGGGTGCTCGGGGAAGCGGCTCTGCACCAGCACCCGGCCGCTTAAGCTGCCGCGCCCGGCTCGGCCCGCCACCTGCTCCAGTAGCTGACCGGTGCGCTCGGGAGCGCGAAAGTCTGCGCTGAATAGGCCGCCGTCAGCATCTTGGATCACCACCAGGGTCACTCTCGGCAGGTGGTGTCCCTTGGCCAGCATCTGAGTACCCAGTAGCAGGCAGGGCTCGCCATCGCGGGCCGGTGCCAACAATCGGTCCAGGGCCTGCTTGGTAGCGGTGGTATCTCTATCGACCCGAATTACCGGGTAGTCGGCAAAACGCCGAACCAGCAATTCTTCGCTGCGTTCGGTCCCGCCTCCCAGAGCGGAGATGGAGCGACTGTGGCACTGCGGGCAGCTGTCTACCAGAGGGCGGCGATAGTCGCAGTGGTGACAGCGCAACTGGCGTTGGCGCCGGTGCATGGTGAGTTTGCTGGAACAGTGCGGGCAGTCGGCGATCCAACCGCAGTCATCGCAATTGAGTGCCGGCGCAAAGCCACGCCGATTGATAAACACCAGCACCTGCTCACCTCGCGCCAGGGTATCGCCGATATGGCGCAACACCTGTGGCGCAAATCCCTCCTCAAGGGGTTCGCGCAGGGTGGGCACCACATGAATCTGCGGTGGGCGCGCATCGCCGGCGCGCTGGCGCATACGCAGATGCTGATAGCGACCGCTGAGCGCATTGTGCAGAGTTTCCAGGGAGGGTGTGGCGGAACCCAGCAGCACCGGCACATCGCTATTGCGCGCCAGCACCACCGCGAGATCGCGGGCCGAGTAGCGCACGCCATCCTGCTGCTTAAAAGAGGCGTCGTGCTCTTCATCCACCATCACCACGCCGAGCCTCGGCAACGGCGTCATAATCGCCGAGCGGGTGCCGATCACAATATCCGCCTGACCTCCAGCCGCGGCGAGCCAGGATTGCGCGCGCTCCCCCTCGCCCAAGCCCGAGTGCAGGGCGGCAATACTGCGCTCGGGAAAGCGCGCGGCGATACGTCGCAAGGTCTGCGGGGTGAGACCGATTTCCGGCACCAGTAGCAAAGCTTGGCGTCCCTCGGCCAACACCCGCTCTATTAAACGCAGGTAGATCTCAGTCTTGCCACTACCGGTGGTGCCCTCCAGCAAGGTGGCGGAAAAATGGCTGCACTCCAGCGTATCGAGCACCTGTTGCTGTTCACTATTCAGCGACGGCGGCACAGTGGCCTCCGCCGCCGGCAGTGGCGGTGGCACCGTGGGTCCAGAGACCCACTCCACCAGATGGCGCTCCTGCAGCGCGCGGATCACGGCCGGGGTATGGCCCTGGGCCTTCAGGTGGGTGCGGCTCTGCTCGCCTCCGCGCAGTAGCTGCTGCAGTAGCGCCTGCTGTTTCGGTGCCCGCGCCAGTGCCGATTCCGGCAAGCCCTTGCCCTCGGTGGTGAGCCGCAACCACTGCTCGGCCCAGTGATCCGCGGGCTTGCCCTTGCGCAATGCAGCGGGTAGGGCAGCGGCGTAGACCTCCCCCACCGGCGCTTGATAGTAGTCGGCGATCCAGTTCAGGAATTTGCGGTCGCGCTCGGCAAACAGGGCGCTTCCGTCGATCAACGCTTCCGCCGGCTTCAGCTTGGCGTGTGGAGATTCCCGCACCATATCCACCAGCACCGCCACCAGTTTGCGCCCGGCGAAGGGCACCCACAGACGCTGGCCGGACTGTAATTCAGTCGGGTCGAGGCCCTCTGGAGGCAAATAGTCGAAGAGACGCCGCAACGGCACCGGTACCGCCAGCCGTAAGATGACCTTCTGTTCTACCGTCTGTTGCACCCCGCCCCCATAAACCGCCTTACATAAAGGGCGCTAGTGTACTGGCTGACACAGCGAGGTACAGAGAGCGCCAAATTTAGTTGCCCACTCTTATTTAGAGTTACTCAATTCGACAAGGATGAACGTTATGACCGATAGAGAAAAACTCAGTTGATGCTAGCCAGTTACCCGCTGATCCTTTTACTGAAACCTCCTTATGCCTGGGTCCTGGCCGGTTTGGTGATCGGCTTCGGACTTCTGTGGACAGGCTTGGCACAGCGGCCAAGCAGGGTAGCGGAGCATCGCGATGAAAGCTCCTAGAAAGCCCTTAATGCGTTAAACCCAGTACTCGAGCACCGGGTGCGCCTCGCAATCTGTATGATGCTGGCCAAGTACGAAGAAATCAGCTTTTCCCGTTTTAAGAATCAGCTACAGGCAACCGATGGCCATCTAGTCGCACAGCTACGACGTCTGGATGAGCGGGGTTACATCGCCCGGCGCAAAGATTTTGTCGAGCGCAAGCCCATCGCCTGCTACCACCTCACAGGGGCGGGACGTGAGGCACTGCACAAACACCTACAGCCCCTGCAACCACTCATCTCCTCGGCAAGCTAGCGGCAGCACCGGAGCACGGCATTTGGGCTTGAACCCCGGCGCTAATCTGATAGTATGCGCCGACTTTTTAATCAGCCTGGAACCAATCCGGTTCCTGCTCCAACGACGATGCCGTGCCCGGCAAAAGATCGAGTGGCGGTTTCGGAAAGAGGCAATCATGAAAGCAGATATCCATCCTAACTACACCGACATCAATGCCACTTGCTCCTGTGGCAATGTCGTCAAAACTCGCTCCACCCTGGGCAAAGACCTGCAGATCGACGTCTGCTCCCAGTGCCACCCGTTCTACACCGGCAAGCAAAAGCAAGCGACTACCGGTGGACGTGTGGACCGCTTCAAGAAGCGTTTTGGCAGCCGCATCAGCAAGTAATCCGAATATCGAGACGCTGCGGCGTCTCGCAAAAGGCACCCAGGAATCCCTCGGTGCCTTTTTTTATACCCCAAATTCCCCTCTCTGCACCGCGATAGTTCAATGGGGTAAAATCGATTTGTATCGCTTAATATATTCGTTATGGGCAGTAAAAATATCCTTAAAATAGCTTTTCTCGCGACTGATCATCCTGAAATTAGCCAAATATTAAGGGCAAAATAGTAATAGGTGGCAGTTCCATCCCCAGTGTGCGCTTGTGGCAGCAAGTGACCCTCGGTTATTCTCTGAGACCCGCAGTAACCCGGATGACACCTTAAGTGTCACCCCCAGTTTTCGAGAGAACAGCCCCCAAATGACGGATTCATTGCGCCAGGCAGCGCTCGATTACCACGCGCTCCCCAGTCCCGGCAAACTTTCAGTTGAGCTGACCACCGCCGCCGAAACCCAGGAAGACCTGTCTCTGGCATATAGCCCTGGCGTGGCAGAGCCGGTGCGTGAAATTGCCAAGGACCCGGAGTCGGCCTACCTGTATACCGGCAAGGGCAACCTGGTGGCGGTAATCTCTAACGGCAGCGCCATCCTCGGCCTCGGCAACTTGGGTCCACTGGCCTCCAAACCGGTGATGGAGGGTAAATCGCTACTGTTCAAGCGCTTCGCCGACATCAACTCGGTGGATATCGAGGTGGACGTCAACAGCCCAGAGCAGTTTATTCAGACGGTTGCCGCCATCGCCAATACCTTTGGCGGTATCAATCTCGAAGACATCAAAGCGCCGGAATGCTTCCATATTGAAGAAGCGCTGATTGAGCGCTGCCCGGTGCCGGTATTCCACGACGACCAGCACGGCACCGCGATTGTAACGGTCGCCGGTATGCTCAACGCCCTGGAGATCCAGAGCAAAAAGATCAGCGAAGTCCATATGGTGTGCCTGGGCGCCGGCGCCGCCGCCACCGCCTGCTGTAAGCTGCTGCTGGCCGCCGGGGCGCGCAAGGAGCAGATCACCATGCTCGACAGTCGTGGCGTGATTCACTCTGGGCGCACCGATATCAACGCCTACAAGGGCGAGTGGGCGCGGGATACCGATATGCGCACCCTCGACGACGCAATCCACGGCGCCGACGTATTTCTCGGCGTGTCCGGTCCGGATCTCCTCTCCGCCGAACAACTGCAACGCATGGCACCGAAACCGGTGGTATTCGCCTGTTCGAACCCAAATCCGGAGATCAAACCGGAACTGGCCCACAGTGTACGCGACGATCTGATCATGGCCACCGGGCGCTCCGATTACCCCAACCAAGTCAATAATGTCCTGTGTTTCCCCTTTATTTTTCGCGGCGCACTGGATGTGCGCGCTGCGCGTATCAACGAGGACATGAAACTGGCCGCGATTGAAGCCATCCGCAAAATCGCCCGCCTGCCGGTGCCGGATTCGGTGCGCGAGGGCTACGGCGGTGTGGAACTGAGCTTTGGCTCAAACTATATCCTGCCCAAGCCCACAGACCCCCGCCTGCTGCCGGAAGTGGCCTCAGCGGTGGCGCGCGCAGCGGTGGACAGCGGCTGTGCACGACTTCCCTATCCCGATCACTACCCACTGAAAACACTCTAGGGAACCCGCCTTATCCCTCCGGGACGTGCGTTTGCCGCGTTCGTCCCCACAGACTTCTTGAGCCGCACAGCACCCGTCGCTAAACTGCCTTTCTGTCACAGCATCAAAGTTGCCCAACATAATGAGTCACGTGTACGTGCTGACCAACCAGCACCAGCAATTCCTGAGCAAAAGCGGCGAATGGCTCGACGGCCGTGAGCCCAATAAACTGTTTCGCAGCGAATTTAAGGATGTCGCCATCAATCAGATGTTCGAGGCCAATACACGTGATGTCAGCCTGCGCATCGAATTACTCCGGTGTGCACTGAACACAAAGGCCCAGCCGCTGATCCCGGAAGAGGCCCTGGCCGATCCTTCCGCGGCTTCGGGGGATCCCGAAGTTGCGCCCCCCGCACCGGAAGAAATGCCCGCGCAGGATAACCCCGAGCTGGAGCCGCAGGCGGAACCTGAAGTGGCCCCAGAGCAGGCACCAGAGGTCGCGCCACAACAAGCCCCGGAAGAAACGCCCGCACAACCCGGCGAGCACAAATCGGAATCGGAATCAGCCGCCTGAGCGGGGATTCTTTCAGCACCGGCACAAGTCGCCCAAGCGCGACAGAAAAAGAGAGTTCCGGTAGTACCAAGGAGATTCGAGTGCCTATTCCCCATCTCGCCGCCCTGTCCCAGGCCGAGCCTGTGCAACTGCTCAAGGGCATACGCCGCGGCCTAGAAAAAGAGAGCCTGCGTGTTGCCAACGACGGCACCCTGGCGCAGACGCCTCATGCGCAGACACTGGGCTCGGCACTAACCCACGAAAGTATCACCACCGATTTTTCCGAGGCTTTGCTGGAGTTTATTACGCCGCCGGTGGCGACCCCAGAAGAAGCCCTGCGAATTCTCGACCGTATTCATCGCTATACCTACAGCCAGATCGGGGACGAGCGCCTGTGGGTTAACAGTATGCCCTGTGTTATCGGCACCGACAGCGATATCCCAGTGGCCCGCTACGGCAATTCCCACAGCGGCACCATGAAAACCATTTACCGCCTGGGGCTCGGCCTGCGCTACGGCCGCGCCATGCAGACGATCGCCGGCATCCACTACAACTTTTCTCTGCCCGATGCCTTCTGGTTGTACCTGCACGAGCTCGAGGGCAGCAGCGAAGCCCTGTGTGAATTCAAAACGCGACGCTACTTCGACCTGATCCGCAATTTCCGTCGCAATTACTGGCTGCTAATCTACCTGTTCGGGGCCGCACCCGCAGTGTGCTCTTCCTTTGTGGAGGGGCGCCAGCACAAGCTCGAAGCCTTTAACGACGATGGCCACACTCTGCACGCCCCCCATGCCACCTCACTGCGCATGGGCGACCTGGGGTACAACAGCGAGGTGCAGCAATCACTTGTCGTTTGCTACAACAATCTGCGCAGCTACCTGTCCACCCTGTGCTCGGCCATCAGCCGACCCTATGGCCCCTACCGGGAACTCGGGGTAAAAGACAGCGAAGGGAAGTACCAGCAACTCTCCCCCGGCGTGCTGCAAATCGAAAATGAGTTTTACTCGCCGATCCGGCCAAAAAACCCAGCCAAGCGCGGCGAAACCGCCCTGGCCGCGCTGAATAACCGCGGGGTTGAATATATCGAGGTCCGCTGTCTCGACCTCAATCCCTTTATGCCGCTGGGTATCGATGCACAACAGATGCGTTTTATCGACAGCTTCCTGCTGCACTGCCTGCTCACAGACAGCCCCGAGACCGACGAAGCCGATTACCGCACAACCCAGGAAAACCAGCAGCGCATTGTTTATCGCGGCCATGAACCCGACCTAAAACTGCGCTGCAATGGCGACGAGCGTGAACTGAAAGAGTGGGCCTTTCAGCTACTCGGAGAAATAGACACTGTCGCCGAACTGCTCGACAGCGCTTGGGGCGGCGACCAGTACCGCGGTGCCGTCGGTGTACAGCGGGGCAAGGTCAAAGGGGAAGTTGCCACTCCGGCTCAGCAGATGCTGGCAGAAATGCAGGAGCAAAACCTGAACTTTTACCATTGGGCCATGCAGAAAGCCGAGCAACACCGCCGTTATTTTCTCGAGCGCCCCCTCGATAGCGACTCGGTCCGCGGCTTCTCACGCGAAGCGGAGGAGTCGCTGCTCAAGCAGAAGCAGGTGGAAGCGGAAGATACAGGTTCCTTCGAAGCGTTTCTCAGCCACTATTACGCACAATATATGTGTTGCCAGGACTAATGCTGGCATAACTGACCACCGGCCCAGGGCCCCTGCCGGGCCCTTCTGGATCGAGCGAATGAACTATCTCGCCCACCTGCTACTCTCCGGCCCGGATGCCCGCTGGCGCCTGGGCGGGCTCCTGGGCGACTTCGTCAAAGGCCCGCTAAAGGGAGAGCGACCGGCAACGATCGAGGCGGGTATCAAGCTGCACCGTCGCATCGATGCCAGCACCGATAACAATGCAGCCTACCGCGATGCCCTGGCACAGTTGGACCCAGCATGGCGCCGCTACGCCGGTATCGCTCTGGATATCTGGTTCGACCACCTATTGGCGCAAGACTGGCAGAAGTGGCACCCGCTGAGCCTGGAAGAATTTTGTGAGCAATGCTGGAGAGACTTTCGCGGCCACAGCCGGTATATTCCGCCGCATGCGAAAGCATTTATGGCGCGCGCCGAGCAAATAAAATTGCTGCAGAGTTACCGCGAGGAGCGAGTGATTGGCCTCACCCTGGAGCGGGTGGGGCAGCGCCTGCGCCGGCCGGTTGCGCTACAGGAGATACTGCCTGAACTCAGTAGCGGGCGGGAAAATCTGGAACACAACTTTAATAAATTATTAACCGACTTGAATCTCGAAGCCCTACGGTTTCGGCAGCACTATTCAGGATCCGATAAACCATGACTTTACCCAATCCGCGCACAACCTTTCTGTTGGTCTTTCTAATCGTCGCTTTTCTGCTCGGCTCCGCCTTTTATCTGGAGTACGCTCGCGGCTTGGAGCCCTGTAAGCTGTGCATTACTCAGCGGGTGATGCTACTCGGTATTGGGCTCATCTCCCTGGTTGCTTTCCTACACAACCCCGCCACCATTGGTCGACGTGTCTACGGGCTGTTGGTTTCTATCTGGGCACTGGGAGGGCTCTATTTTGCCGGGCGACAGCTGTGGCTGCAAAGTTTGCCGGAGGGCCAGGTGCCCGCCTGCGGCCCCAGCGTCAGCTATATGCTGGAAGCCTTTCCCATGGCCGATGTACTCAAGGCGCTGCTCACCGGTGACGGGAATTGCGCCGAAGTACAATGGACCATGATGGGGCTCAGTATCCCCGGTTGGTCGGCCATTGGCTTTGCCGGGCTGATCTTATTTGGCGGTTGGCAGGCATTCCGTAAAGCCCGATAAAAACTGGATACCCAGCGGCGGCTCTGCAGGTTGCCCTCCCCAATGAAAACGCCGATCTTGCGCAATGTCATCCAATGGTTGCTCGGTATCGCAACCCTGCTTGCCTGCGAGTGTATCGGCAGCCTGATTACTGACGTTCTCGCTCTGCCAATACCAGGCTCCGTAGTGGGCATGCTACTGCTGCTGGTTGGCCTGATGATCTATGGCGGCGTGCCCCGCGGTTTGGCAAAAGTCAGCTCGCAGCTGCTGTTCTTGTTGCCGTTACTGTTTTTGCCTGCTGCCACTGGTGTCTTCTTCCTGCGCAATCTCACCCTGCCCGATTGGTTCGCACTGCTCGCCGCGATTACTGTGGGCACCCTGATCAGTATCACTCTGTGTGCACTGTTACTGCGCCGGCTACTCAGAAAAACTGGGGCAGCACATGATCGTTGACCTGCTACACAGCCCGCTGTTTGCCCTGCCGTTAAGTATTATCGCGTTCTGGCTCGGTGTCCTGTTGTATCGGCGCAGCGGCACGGTACTGCTACACCCGATAGTGACCGCGAGCTTGCTGGTATTCGCAATATTGTATGCCCTGGATATCCCCTACCGGGACTATCAGAGTTCTAGCGCACTCCTCTACGCACTGCTCGGCCCCGCCGTGGTGGCACTGGCCATACCATTAAAACAAAACCTGGCCATCATTCGCCGCGCCGGCTGGCCACTGCTGGTCACCATTGTGGTGGGGGCCCTGTTGGCGCCAGCGATAGCCGTAGTAATCGCCTTCCTATTGGGGGCCGGGGAATCTGTTTTGCTCGCCCTCAGTGGAAAATCCATTACCACACCGATTGCACTGGCACTCGCCGAGAAGATCCATGCAGCACTCAGTCTGACTGCCGGCATTGTGGTGTTCACCGGTGTGGTCGGAGCGCTGGCAGGACCGCCGCTTTTGCGCGGCCTGGGAATACGCGACGACCGCATTCTCGGCGTGGTACTCGGTATCAATGCGCACGCCGTGGGCACAGCGCGAGCACTGGAAATAAGCGCTCTCTGTGGCGCTTGCGCCGCCCTCGCCATGGGGCTTTGTGGCGCCTTGAGTGCATTGATATTGCCACTAATTATCGGGGCTTAAGGCGCCTGTCAGCACCGGCTGCGGAATTCCCACGTCAGTCACAGTATTCTGGCGTACTATGCGCTTTCCTCCTTGCCGCAGGCGGGGGAATCTCCTATCTTCCTTAGGGCCTTCGAGATCGGCAATACGCTGCCGCTGTGGCAACCGTAACAAAAGGACATCTTGGCGATGCTGGAAAATTGTAAGTCGGCGCGTGAGCGCTGGGGTGGTGTCAGCGAGATTATTGACCGCTGGCTTCAATCGCGACAAAACCTGCTGGTAAGCTTCTACCACCTTTCCGAAAAAAAAGAATTTAGTGAAGATGACCCCGAGACCGAAGACCGGGTGCGCCAGTTATGTCAGCTGCTGGTGGACTATGTGTCCGCCGGTCATTTTGAGGTGTATGAGCAGCTTATGCGCGAAGGCCAAGCCTTTGATGATAAATCCGGTCTGCAAAAAGCCTGTGAACTCTACCGGGATATTGATACAACCACGGACATCGCCGTAGACTTCAACGATAAATATCTGGAAACGGATGATCTATCCAGCCTGGCGCCGGATCTCTCCGAATTGGGAGAGGCACTGGAAACCCGCTTTAGCTCCGAAGATTCAATGATCGCTCTGTTACACACCGCACACAAAACGGTTTAGCTTAGATAGGCCCAATCCGTTTCTACTAGTTTTGCCTGACTAGCAGACCTAGCCCCTCGTCTCTTTGCGGTAGTGAGTAGCCATAAATTATGGTGAGTGTTCAGTCATTTTATGGCCCGGTTAATAATCAAAAATGATTTAATTCAATAATTAACCCGCGAATTCATGTAGCTGCAAAATAAAAAAGGGCGCCCTACAGGCGCCCTTTTTTTCAGCAAAGTCTGAAAAGTCAGATTATTCAGATTTGGCTTCTTCTTTCTTTTCTTCTTTTTTCTCGGTGCCTGCTTCGCCAGCGACATTGGCTTTATGCAGCTCCACCTCAAAAATCAGGGTGGCATTGGGGCCAATCTTGCCGCCTGCACCACCGGGTCCATAAGCCAGCTCAGAGGGAATATAAAGTTCCCACTTGGAGCCTTCTTTCATCAGCTGCAAAGCCTCAGTCCAACCTTTGATAACGCCGTTGACCGGGAACTGGACCGGCTCGCCACGCGCGTAAGAGCTATCAAACTCCTCACCATTGATCAAAGTACCCTTGTAGTCCACCTCAACGGTGCTGCTGTCACTCGGCTTGCTGCCGGAACCTTCTTTAATCACTTTGTACTGCAGGCCAGAATCGGTGGTGATCACACCGTCCTTTTTAGCATTTTCTTCGAGGAACGTCTTACCTTCCTGCAGGTTTTTATCGGCGCTCTCTTTAAATTCTTTCTCCTGCTCGGCCAGCATTTCCTGCTGCTTCTTCTGCATCTGCTCCTGGAAAGCGGTAATAGTCTGCTGCTTCTCTTCTTCGGACAAGCGAGTTTCGCGGCCACTAGAAACATCATTCAGTGCCATCATGACCACTTTAGGGTCCAGCTTTACATCCTGAGCCTGAAGGCGCTTGGCCATATCTTCGGCAATGATATAGCTGACCTTCTTCTCTTGAGTGTCCAGAGCAACTTCTTTTTCTTGCTTCTGTCCCTGTTCGTTACAGCCGGTCAGCGCCAGGCCGAGGGCAATTGCTGCAGCCAAAGGGTATTTATTCATGGGTGTTGTCTCTTTGTCCGTATTGCGTTTATAGATTCGCGCTTGACCTTGGTCCAACGCCATCAGCGGTATCTCAAGCAGCTCTGTATAGGCCCTAAGCCACCTAGGTGCAGGGTTTCCGCTAGTGCGCTCAAGTCTAACCTAAGGCGACTCCAAGTGCATACTGGTGACGCGCACACTGTGCAGGACACCACATTCCCCATGCAGGTTCCTGTCACACTGTAAAAAATACGCAGCCAGTGCTTTTTTCGCTGTTCACGGCATACATTTTTTATAAAAACAGCGCTATTATCGGCCAGTAACCGGTTATTGTTTCAGACTGTTTGAGGTGCTTTTCAGTTTGGGACAGTGCGCAGATCTCTAGTTAGAACGGTATCCATCGTATTTAAGGAAGATAAGCGCACCGCCCGGAAGTGCCAATCGATAATAAACGTCAGGACATTTACTCATGGCTGCCAAACAAAAAGCTGTCAATCTGGTCGCAGAGCTGGAAGCACAAATTTCCAAACTCACCGCAAAATTAGACAAAGCCCGCAATAAGCAAGTCGCCGATGCCGGCAAAGCGGTACTCAAAGCCGAAAAAACCCTGACCTCGGCAAAAGACAAGCAGACCAAGGCCAAAGCCAAACTGAGTGAGGCCCACGCAAAAGCCAAAATTACCAAGACCGCTGCAAACCAAAAGCGTGTGGAGACAGCCAAAAGCAACGTTGAAAAATTTAGCGAAGCACTCCAACAAGCCAAGCAGGTCCTCGCCGATGCGAAATACATACAGGCCAAGGCTAAAGCCGAATTGAAAGCTGCGGAGTCTATTCGCAAGACTGCAGCCAAAGCGGAGAAGGCGCTGCTCAAAGCTCAACCTAAAGCGAGAAAAGTCTCTGCGCCCAAAAAAGCCACAACAAAAAGTAGTGGCAAATCCCTAAAGGCAGCTGCTACAAAGTCCACAAAAAAACCTACGGCCGAAAAAACCACAGAGAAGAAGGTCGTTAAGAAAAAGGCCAGCGCCACTAAGGCCCCGAAGAAAACGGCGGTCAAAGCAGCAGAAAAGACCTCTGCAAAAGCGGCACCCGCGAAAACACAAAAAGAGACAAAACCCGCCGCTAAGCAGGCCGCCACAAAAACACCTGAAAAACCTTTGCAAACCGTTAAACCTGAGCAGGCAAACGCCCAGGCGCCAAGCTCACAAGAGGAAAAATCCAAGCAGGCTGAGCCCAGTGAAACTGTCATCCAGGCCCAGCCTTCAGTAGAAACAAAGGACCAGGCTTCCGACGAACAACAAAAGCCCCTTGATCAAGCACCCACCATTACCCCGGCCACACCGGCCAACAGCCTGTTTTCCACAGAGAGGCACCGTGGAGACTAGGCGCTACGCCTCCAGCCGGCACCCAATGTTGCCAGGTCGGTGAACGCCGTTTGAAAAAAAGGGCGCAGGTCGGCATATTCAACCGACCTGCGCCCTTTTATTTCAGAGACACTATCGCCCGTTCAGAATTCTCTCCACAGCGTGACGAGAGACGAAAAAGACGGAAGGGAAAACTAACCCGCCCTGGAATCTTATTGCCGCTTACCCGCTCAGCAGCGGTATTAAGCGCAATCTGCACTAAAACAATCTTTACTTTCACCCCAAGCCCTGACTGTGAATTATTTGTACGCGCACTTAAACCGCATCGGGGTTTTCAGCCGAGGCCATAAAACCCTCGATCAGGTGTGCCCAATGGCCCAGCTCTTTTTGTAACAACCCATACTGCTGGCCCGCAAGCTGCAGGGCCGGTCGGTCCCCCGGCCACTCCTCCATACAGATTTTCCACAGCGCCGCCAACTGCAAGCGCTCCAGATTCAGCTCGTAGCGCTTACACATTTCATACACCCGCAAAGTATGTGGGCGCAACCGCCCCATCAGACGACGCAGATGACGCACAGTGATAATCATACGCCTGCGCGGTGCCAGACCGCGATCGGCCACCCTCCAGCCCTCTTCACTCAACTGATGGCCGCATACGGTGGCGTAACTGGCCCACAGCATTAGGCACACATCGGCCCCCTTTTCGTCCTGGCAGTCGAGCAGGAAGGCCTCGACCCCTTCATGCCGATAGAAGTCCAAACTGAATTGCCACAGCGGGTTTTCCTGGGAAGAGGATGGAGGTGCGTTATCTGTCACGTTAGAATCCAGACCTTTTGCGGATCGGCGCGTTACAGCGACGGCCATTGCGTTCAAATACGTCGAATAGCCTAGCACTCATCGGCCTGTTCATAAGAGGTTTTTCCAGTGATCAATTTGCAAGGTGTCTCCCTGCATCGGGGTGAACGCGACCTATTAAATGGTGCGGACTGCCGTATCTTCCCCGGCCATAAAGTGGGAATCATCGGCGCGAATGGCTGCGGCAAGTCAACACTTTTCAAGCTGCTGCTCGGCCAACTTGAGAGCGACGCCGGGCAGGTGGATATACCCAGTGGTTGGCGGATTGCCCATATGGCCCAGGAGGTCGAAGCCAGCGAGCAGTCGGCCCTCGACTACGTGCTCGATGGCGATCGAGAACTGCGCCAGCTGCAAGAACAACTGGCACAGGCGGAGAGCAGTGGCGAGTCTGATGGGCACAAGCTTGCTGAGCTGCACGAGCATATGGCAAATATCGATGGCTACAGCGGGCCTGCGCGCGCAGCACAGCTCCTCGATGGGCTCGGTTTCTCCCATGCCGAGCAACAGCGCCCAGTGCGTAGTTTTTCCGGGGGCTGGCGCATACGCCTCAATCTCGCCCGGGCGCTAATGTGTCCCGCTGACCTGATGCTCTTAGACGAGCCCACTAATCACTTGGATCTCGATGCCACCCTGTGGCTGGAGCAATGGCTGCAACGCTTTCCCGGCACTTTGCTAATTATTTCCCACGACCGTGATTTTCTCGATGCGGTGGTCGACGGTATTGTCAGTTTCGAGCAACAAAAGCTTGTACTCTACAGTGGCAATTACAGCGCCTTCGAGCGCACCCGCGCCGAGCGCCTGGCACAGCAGCAAATACAATACGAGAAGCAACAAGTTGAGCGCTCGCACATGGAGGATTTTGTGCGACGCTTCCGCGCCAAAGCCAGCAAGGCGAAGCAGGCTCAAAGCCGTTTGAAAGCACTAGACCGCATGGCCCAGATCGCCCCGGCCCATGTGGACTCACCCTTTCACTTCACTCTGCCATCTGCTGAGAAAACGTCCAACCCGCTGATCGACCTGCGCGAAGCCGATATCGGCTATGCCGAGAAAGTGGTTGTAAAGAAAGTACAGTTGGGTATTCAACCCGGTCGTCGTATCGGCCTGCTCGGTCCCAACGGCGCTGGTAAGTCGTCACTGATCAAAACGCTCGCCGGTGAGCTTGAGCCCTTAGGCGGCGAACGTCTGTGCGGTGAGCATCTGGCAATCGGGTATTTTGCCCAGCACCAGCTGGAGGCCCTCGACAGAAAAGCCTCCCCTATGCTGCACCTGCAGCGGTTGAGCCCCGAGGCCAGTGAGCAATCTCTGCGCGATTTTCTCGGCGGCTATGGCTTTATCGGGGACCGAGTGTTTGAAACGGTGGCAGGCTTTTCCGGAGGGGAGAAGGCACGACTGGCCTTGGCCATTCTGGCCTGGCAGAAACCCAATCTTTTACTGCTTGATGAACCCACCAACCACCTCGATCTGGAAATGCGTCACGCCCTGACCATGGCACTGGCAGAGTTTCCCGGCGCTGTCATTTTGGTATCCCATGATCGCCACCTACTCGCCAACACCGCCGATGAATTTATTCTCGTCGCCAACGGCCGCGCCGAACCCTATAGCGGTGATCTCAACGACTACAAGCAATGGCTGCTGGGTTTTAATCGCGAGAAACGTCGCGAAGAGAAGTCGGTGGACGTCGGTGAGAACCCGGGAAAACCCACCGAGGATAAAAAAGCTCAGCGCCGCGCCGCAGCCGCACTGCGTGATCAGTTAAAACCTTTAACAAATAAGTTAAAAAATATCGAGCGCAAAATAACTGCAGCTGAAGAAAGACTTCAACAGGTCCAGAGCAAACTTGCTGACGAACAACTCTATAGCGGAGGTCAACAAGAAGAGATTGAACGCCTCAATAAAGAACAGTCCGAGCAGCGCGAAATTCTCGACCTTTTGGAAATGGAGTGGTTGGAGATTTCCGAACAATTGGAGCAACTGCGCGGAGAGTAATTTTAACCGTTGTCGGCCCTTGCCGTTTCTACAGCCCCTTTCCCGCCCGGCGAAGCGGCGCTCTTAGAGCGCCTATACAGCTCACAAATTACCTGCGTATACACCCGTATTCATCGACGGCGATACCAATTGGCGTGTTTGGACACTGATCAATATAAGTGGGAACGCCATCGAAATCTGAATCAATGGGGCAGCCATCGGGCCCAACATCGACCGCTACCGGTGTCTGCGGACACTGATCGGTGGCATCAATAACACTATCCGCATCTTCGTCATACCAAAAATCCGGGTACTCTAGCCACTGATAACCAATCGCAACACTAGCAAAGCCATCCAATCCCCCTTCATCTACCCCTTGAAATAGACGCACATCTGCACGGGCTTGCCAGCGGGGCCCGAGACTGTACTTTACTCCCAGGCCGAGATTGATCATGGTTTGGCGATCATGCCAATTGCAAACATACTTAGGGTAGTAGTGGCCATCGGGATATTTATAGTCGTGCCGATATTTATACTCACAGTCGTAGCGATACTTGCCATCCTCATCTTTATAATGTTTTTTTGGCGCGTCATCATAATTGATACGTATCTCCCCTACCCCGAAGGCCACATAGGGTTGCCAGCAAAAATCTCCGCAAAACTGTCCACCGAATTGATAAAGAAGGTCCAGGTGATAATTATATACTTCGACCTTTTCGGGAATTTCTTCTATCCCAACCACAAAGTAATCTACTACGCCCTCCATCGCCCAATAGTTGGTCATATTGAATCCCAGGCCACCGCCACCACCGGTCGTATCCTGAAGAGTTAGCCCATAAAAAGGCGTTCCATTTAAACGATCACTGTTAAACCAGTGTTTGCCGCCATTGGCATAGAGATTTAATGTTCCGACAAAATCTGCAGACACTTCAACACTACTAACAACAAGAAGAAATGTAACACTGCAGAGGGTTGGAAGGGGGCTGTGGCGCTTTCCCATTGATGACACCGGAATTCCTTTTTAAATCATCCCCCACTATCAATTTTTATTCACTTTATGAACTGCATAAAAGCCAAATTTATTTGATTATATTTGTGTTATTTGTTCTGCACTTTCCGACAAAACTCCTATTTAATGCCGCGCCCAATATGAAAATCATAGACGGGAAATAAAAAAGATACCTATAAATAGCGGAGAGATCACCGATGCTGGCGCCAAACATCGATAACTACGTAAGAAACCTGGTAAGACCCGAGCTTATACAAACCTCATGCCGCCCACCAAAAACAATTCGGGAATATGCCACCGATTTTCTGCGCGACTCCAGCTGCAGTTGGAAATACAGCCGCAGTAAAGATGGACTAACGCGCATCGATCAACTGGTAAATCAGGCCGCACAGATCCAGACCTTGGATTACACCCGTATATCCAATGTATCCCAGAGCCTAGTTGAGTCAATGTACACCTGGCTGACCGGGTTCAACCCCTCCAACCCCGTGCAACAGCTCCACTCGAATGGAATACAGCGGCGTCAGACAGCCGTTACCACACTGCTGGGTGGCGCTTATTGTTGGTATCGCCAGGCCAGTGAGGCCGCGCTATCAGAACCCCTGGCACTGGGTAATATACAAAACCACAACGATGTCCCGTTCAATCTCTATCGATACCGTTTTAGCCGTTCGGGATTTAATCTGCATATGACGCCGGGACGCCTGTATCGTGGCGATACTCGACCGCCGCAGATGCTATGGCAATCCGGGGGCTTTTTCCCAAAAATGGACAACAGCCATCGGCATGACCCCCATCTCGGTAGCGGCGCTTCCTGCCAGGTTATATCCAGTACCAACAACGCCAACGTGGTAGCACGCTTTGCCTGGCATAATAAGACCTATTGTCCCGTGCGCTACTACTACTTGCACCATACCGACAAACTGGATAAGGCCATCGCCGGATTTATCTATGAGTTCGATAAGAGCGGGCATGAATGTGTAGAGGTCGCCAATGTCACTCCCGGCCGTGAAGTGGCCTTTATGGCAATCCCCAATCAATATATTCGCCGTTTCCGCATGCGCTACTATGCCGGCAGTCAGAGCAATATCGTGCTGTCTGATTGGATGTACTACAACGAAAATTCAGTCAGAAATATCCGCATCAGCGCCGACAAACAACGCTGGGAAGCTTTTAAGAGGAACTGGCAGCAATACGTTTAAAGCGACCCCCCATTGGGCACAGCCGGCCGGTGACCGGCCGCTGCACCCCCCTGTATCGCACTAATTCGTAAACCAATTAATTGGTCGGATAACTATCTCTCGGTAACTGGGGCACTACTCGGCCTCGGATACCGGGGTGTCTGAATCCTTGGCTGTGACCTCGACAGGCTCCAGTATGCTGGCCTCTCCCGGCCGACGGCGGTAGACAAGATCCCAAACGCCATGTCCTAGGCGCTGGCCGCGGCGCTCAAATTTTGTTTCCGGGCGCCACTCAGGGCGTTCAACATAATCGTTAGTGGAAGATGTATTCTCCAGTAACGGCTCCGCCTGCAATACCTCCAGCATATGCTCGGCGTAGTTCTGCCAGTCCGTTGCCATATGCATCGCACCACCTGTTTTCAGTTTGCTGCAGATTAGGCGCACAAATTCCGCCTGTACGATACGGCGCTTATGGTGCTTTTTTTTATGCCAGGGGTCGGGAAAATACAGCTGGAACCTGTCCAGAGTGGCGTCGCCAATACAGTCATTCAGAACATCTACCGCATCGGCCATATAGATCTTCAGGTTCTCAACCCCGGCTTTACCGGCGTTATTAATGAGCCTACCGACTCCGGGGGGGTGAACTTCAATGCCGATAAAGTTCTTGTCGGGCTCCGCCTGTGCCATGGCGAGCAGGGAGTCACCCATCCCAAAACCGATTTCCAGCGCGAGTGGGGCCTCGCGGCCAAAGGCTTCGAGTGGATTCAAGGGGCCGTCGAAGAGCGACAGCCCATACTGCACCCAATAGGTATCAAAGGCGCGGCGCTGCCCCTCGGTCATCCGCCCCGCACGAATCACGTAGCTGCGGATAGATTTTTTTTTGTATTCGGTGCGGTAGGGAAACTCTTCCGCGGATTCGTCTTGCATTGTTCGCGACCTCTTATGCGAAACGGTTTTCTATCAATCAAATTCAGGCGGGCCATTGCCCAGCTATCTGGAGGTGCTGGCGGCAGCGATAAAAAGCGCCACCCAGCCGGCGATCATCAGTAACCCGCCTATTGGTGTAATTGGCCCCAGCCAACGCGGCCCACCCAGAGCGAGCGCATAGAGGCTGCCAGAAAAGAATACCAGGCCAAATACGAAGAAAGCGCCACTCAAGGTCAGCGACAAACGGTCACCCCAACTCTGTATGAGTAGTGCTACACCCAGCAATGCCAGGGCGTGAATCATCTGATATTGCACTCCGGTCTTATAGGCCTCCAGCAGCGAGTCGGTTACCTTACCGCGCAACCCGTGGGCGCCAAAAGCACCGAGGGCAACGCCGCTGGCGCCAAACAGCGCGGCGAGCAACAGATAAACTTTGGCCATGAATCGTCTCTCTTCTAGTGCCCTGGGCATGCAGCGGGCCGGTCATTACAGAAATAAAAAAACCGCGCTACTGCGCGGTTTTTTTCCGAACTGCCAGTGGGCGAAATCAGGCCTCCATGGCCGCGCGCACTTTTTTCATGGCGTTCTTTTCCAACTGGCGAATACGCTCGGCGGAAACGCCATACTTGTCTGCCAGCTCATGCAGAGTGGACTTTTCCTCGGTCAACCAGCGCGCCTGTATAATATCGCGGCTGCGCTCATCGAGCTGTTCCATAGCCATCGTTAGGCTGTTGAAGTTGGTTTCCTGCCAGTTATCACGCTCCAGCTGTGCCGCCGGGTCGAAACTGCGGTCCTCCAGGTAGTGCGCCGGCGCCTGCCAGGCGGTGTCGTCATCGTCATCCACTCCCGCATCGAATGCAGCATCGTGGGCGGCGAGGCGACCCTCCATTTCTTGGACCTGGGCGACATCCACGTTCAAATCTTTTGCCACAGCCTTGGCTTCAGCGTTACTGAGCCAAGCCAACTTCTTCTTTTGTCCACGCAGGTTAAAGAACAGTTTGCGCTGCGCCTTGGTGGTGGCAATCTTCACGATACGCCAGTTGCGCAGAATAAATTCGTGAATTTCCGCTTTGATCCAGTGAACCGCAAAGGAGACTAGGCGCACCCCTTTTTCCGGGTTGAAGCGCTTTACCGCCTTCATCAGCCCAACATTGCCTTCCTGCACCAGGTCAGACTGGTTGAGGCCATAGCCGGAATAGGACTTGGCAATATGCACGACAAAGCGCAGGTGGGACATGACGAGTTGTCGTGCGGCGTTGATATCTTCGCGATAATAGAGGTCCTCTGCCAGGCGCTTTTCTTCCTCGGCGGACAGCACATCAAAGCTGCTGACCGTCTGGATGTAAGCTCCCAGGTTGGCGCCCGGAGACAGCGTATGCACTGGCTGTAGGCTGGTTCCCATTCAGGTCTCTCCTCTCATTATTAGTCGGCCGCTTCCACTGGCCACTGTCATCGAACACTGTATCCGGCGACAGGCTGGACTCAGTGTAGCACTTGCACCAGCGGATAAGAAAGTCCGCCGCCAAGTGCCGTATTCCATTGTATTCGGAGACTTTAGAGGGCCCTAATGCCCCCGAGGTTCCCCATTTTAGCGCAGCTTTACGCTTCTTGGCTTAACCCGAAGCTCAGCTTGGTTCTATCGCACGCAGATGGCGGCTTGCCGCCAGCCAGGCCCCCAGCAGCCCGAGCAGGGCGGCTCCCCCGATAAGGCCGGTGAAGTAGCTGATTCCAGGGCCTGCGAGGGTATAGCTACTGCCATAGCTGGAGGACAGGCTCGAAATAGGCCCGGACAGTAACAGGACCGCGCCCAGTAGCAGGCACCAGGCCAGCAGACCGCCGAATGCCCCATAGCAGAGGCCACTGTACAGGAAGGGTCTGCGCACGAAGGCATTGGTACCACCCACCAGTTTTACCACCAGGATCTCCTCACGGCGGCTCTCGATATGCAGACGTATGGTGTTAACCACCACCAAGATCACCCCCAGTGCCAGCAACAGCGCGAGCCCCGCGGACAACCGCTGTCCCAATTCGGTGAGCTGAGTAAGGCGCTGCACCCAGGCCAGATCGAGAACTACAGAGTCACTCAGGGCGTGATCGCGCAGGTTTTCCACCAGGGCCTGCATCTTTTCGCTGTTCCCGGTATCCCGCGGACGCAGCAGCAACACCGCCGGCAGCGGGTTGGCGTCGAGCCCGACTAGCAGATCGCCGAGCCCGGATGCCTGTTCGAACTCCGCCAGGGCTTCTTCCGGAGAGATGTAGGTCACCTCTGCAATCGCGGGATCGCCGCGCAGCTTAGTGGCGAAGGACTCCACTACCGCCGCCCTCGCGTCTTTGTGCAGGAATACAGAAATCTGAGGCTGCCCGTCCCAGCCGGCCACCGCGCGCTGAAAGTTTGCGAGCCCAAGTTGCAGGGCCGCCGGCAGGGCCAGAGCGATAGCGATGACCAATGCGGTCATCGCACTGGCCATGGGGGTCGCCAAAAAACGATGTAAAGATTCGCGCGCCACATGGCGATGATGGTCGATCCAGGCCTGCCATCGATCCCCTATACCGGTGCGGGCAGCCACCG
This sequence comes from Microbulbifer echini, assembly GCF_041447225.1. NCBI lineage: Bacteria > Pseudomonadati > Pseudomonadota > Gammaproteobacteria > Cellvibrionales > Microbulbiferaceae > Microbulbifer > Microbulbifer echini. Next base: position 106,206 of record NZ_JBGMEL010000011.1, read on the forward strand.
CGCCACTACTGCGCGAGCGCTTTTCGGGGCCACTGCTGGCAGGGCGCCGAACTCTAGACTGGGTGTGCTTCACGACTTGGGACTCCGTCATAAATCAACTGGCCAGCTTGTAGGGTCAATACCCGCCGGCGCATACGCGCAATCAGTTCCAGGTCATGACTGGCTACCAATACGGTAACCCCCACCGCATTAAAGTCGCGAAATAGCTGCATTATCTCCTGGGACAACTGCGGATCCAGGTTGCCGGTGGGCTCATCTGCCACCAGTATTGCCGGCTTATTGACCACCGCACGGGCGATGCCCACACGCTGCTGCTCACCACCGGACAGGGTGATGGGGTTTTCTTTTTCCTTCTGCAACAGTCCCACTTTATCCAGCGCGGCACGCACACGGCGACCCACCTCACGCTTACTGCAACCAGCCACAGCCAGGGGCAGGGCGATATTATCGAAAACACTGCGATCGAACAGCAGCTGATGGTTTTGAAACACAATACCCAGATTGCGTCGGTAATAGGGAATCTGGCTATTGCGCAGGCGGTTGAGGTTCTGCCCGGCCACCAGGATAGAGCCCTTGGTTGGCCGTTCGATAGCAGTGAGCAATCTTAGCAAGGTGCTCTTACCGGCACCGGAGTGGCCGGTGAGATACACCATATCGCCGCGTGGAATTTCCAAACTAATACGCACCAGAGCATCCTGCCCCGATGCGTAGCGCTTGTTCACATTGTCGAAGGTGATCACGATGGAGTTCTTGTTATTCCCTGTGAAGCCGATCAGGCCGTGTCGCGACCAAACAGCGCCGAAACAAATTCGCGCGCGCGGAAGGGCTGTAGATCTTCTGCCTGTTCGCCCACGCCGATAAAACGCACCGGAATTCCAAAACGCCGCGCCAGGGCGAAGATCACCCCGCCCTTAGCGGTACCGTCGAGCTTGGTGAGTACCAACCCGGTGACACCGGCCGATTCGCGAAATTGGGCGGCCTGATTGATCGCGTTTTGCCCAGTGCCAGCATCCAGCACCAGCAGTACCTCGTGGGGTGCGCTGGGGTCCAGTTTGCCCATCACGCGGCGCACCTTGGTCAGCTCCTCCATCAGATTGGATTTGGTGTGCAGCCGCCCGGCGGTATCTGCAATCACCACATCCACACCGCGGGCCTGAGCCGACTGCACGGCATCGTAAATCACCGAGGCGCTGTCGGCACCGGTGTGCTGAGCCACCACCGGGACACTGTGGCGCTGCCCCCAAACTTGCAGCTGTTCTACCGCCGCCGCACGGAACGTATCACCCGCGGCGAGCATCACCGACTTACCCTCAGCGAGGAAGCGATGCGCCAGCTTGCCGATGGTCGTCGTCTTACCGACCCCGTTGACCCCTACCACTAGAATCACATAGGGCTTCTTACTGGTGTCCACCACCAGCGGCGCATCAACGCTGTTGAGTAACTCGGCCAATTCCTGCTGCAGCGCCTTGTACAGCGCATCGCCATTAGCCAGCTCGCGGCGCGACACACGCTCGGTGAGGCGCTCGACAATTTCGCTGGTGGCCTCAACACCGACATCCGCCATTAATAGCTGGGTTTCCAGTTCTTCCAGAAGGTCTTCATCGATTTCTTTGGCACCGAGGAACAGGTTACCCATGCCCTCGACAAACTGATCGCTGGTACGGCTGAGACCGCGGCGAATACGGGCGAAGAAGCCTTCTTTCTTTTTCTCTGTCGTTTTTTCCTGAACGGAAGTGGGCTTGGGTACAGGCTCCGCTACTCGGGGTGCGGGCTCCAGTTCCTGGGCAACCGCGACTGTGGACTCGGCGGGTTGCACAGCGATATCACTGGCTGCGGGCGCAGGTTCCGTGCTACTTGAAGGTAATTCCTGCACATCTGCGGTGGGCTTCACCTCCACAGCGGCTGGCTCTTGTAAGGGCTCTACTATAGGCGAGGGAGTGGCGGGGAGCTCTTCCTCAGCAACCGATGGCTCCTGCCATTCCTCGGCCGGTGCCTCCTCGGGTGCGCCGATGGCTTCAGCCTGCTCCCGCTGGGGCTCGCTTTGTTCGGGCTTACGCTTTTTCTTTTTGCGCAGGAAATCAAAGATCATTCGTTTATCCGGGTGTACCGCTGGGAGAAAGACGCTAATCTTAGCATCGCTAAGCCCCCAGTAGAGAGTTACCTTGGCCAGAAGTTCATCCCGCAAGCAAAGCCCACAACCCCTATCCCAGTTGCGCATCATTGGAGGGCAGTGGCGCGGACGCAAATTGCAGTTCGCCCAGGTGGAAGGCCTGAGGCCCACCGGCGACCGGCTGCGCGAAACCCTATTTAACTGGCTGCAGTTTTACCTGCCCGGCGCACACTGTCTGGATCTCTTCGCCGGCTCCGGCGCCCTGGGTCTGGAGGCTCTATCACGCGGCGCCGCTTCGGTGGATTTCATCGAGCTGAACCCCCAGGCGGCGCGTACCCTAAAACAACAACTGCAACTACTCGAAGCGACGGACGGCCAGGTGCATAACTGCCGGGCAACGGATTTTCTCAGCGACGCCGGGAAACCCTACGATATCGTTTTTGTAGACCCGCCCTTTGCGGACGACCTTTGGCAGGAGAGCCTCAGTGCCCTCGCGGGCCAGCTCTCACAGGGGGCTCTAATTTATATCGAGACTCCCCGCAACAACCTATTGTCTCCCCCCCCCAGCTGGTCACCCATTAAAGAAAAACGCGCGGGCCAAGTCTGTATGCGACTGTACAGCAACAGCCCCACCCACTCCGCGGAATACTGACCGGACCTCGGGCCGCTGGACACATTCGGTTTTGAGCCTTAGCCGTAAATTGTTTACCATTCGCATCCCTTTCGGCCCGCATTAAGTCTTGGCGTATGAAAAAAGTTGTCTACCCCGGAACTTTCGATCCCATCACCAATGGTCACCTAGATCTGGTGCAGCGGGCCTGTCGCCTGTTTGACCATGTCATCGTGGCCGTCGCCGCTAGCAATCGCAAGAATCCACTTTTTACTCTGGATGAGCGTGTAGAGCTCTCCCAGCGAGTGCTCGGCCACCTGCCCAATGTAGAGGTGATCGGCTTCGATATCTTGTTAGCTGACCTGGTACGCCAGGTGGATGCCTACGGTGTACTGCGCGGCCTGCGCGCAGTATCCGACTTTGAGTATGAATTCCAGCTGGCCAATATGAACCGTCAACTGGCGCCCAATATGGAAAGCCTGTTCCTGACCCCGGCAGAACATTTGTCCTACATTTCCTCCTCCCTAGTGCGGGAAATTGCCTCCCTTGGCGGGGATGTGACCAAGTTTGTTCCGGCCCCGGTACAGGCGGCACTCAAGGAGAAATTCCGCTAGGCCCGCAATTGGCTATTTCTGATACACTCGAGCGGATTTTTCCACAATCCGCGGAGTGTTTTGTGCGTCACCTTCTCCTCGCCTTCGCCATCATTCTGACCCCGGCCATGGCCGATGAACCACAACCGGAAGTCAATACCGGCCGTAGCGCGATAAAATCCGCCAGCGCCAACTCGTATATGGCGGTCACCGCCAACCCCCACGCAAGCCGTTCCGCCAAGCAGATCCTCGCCCAGGGCGGCAGCGCCGTTGACGCAGCGATCACCGCGCAGATGGTACTGGGGCTGGTAGAACCTCAGTCATCGGGCATCGGTGGCGGCGCATTTATGCTGAGCTATGACGCAAACGAAAAGCAGCTGCGTTACTACGATGGGCGGGAAACCGCACCGGCGGCAGTGGATGAAAACTACTTTATGCACGAAGGCAGACCGCGCTCCTTTATACAGGCGGTCATCGGCGGCTACTCCGTGGGGGTTCCCGGGGTCATTCGCATGCTGGAAATGGCCCACCAACGCGACGGCAAACTGTCGTGGGAAACCCTATTCCAGCCGGCTATAGCGCTAGCCGAGAATGGTTTTGAAGTTTCACCGCGGCTGCACCAGTTGTTGCGCAAAATGCCTAAAGTGGCCGCGAGGCCGGCGATTGCCAGCTACTTCTTTGACAGCGATGGCAACCCGGTACCGGTGGGGCACAGACTGAAAAACCCGGAATATGCCCGCACATTGCGGGCAATTGCCAAGGGCGGTGCCGACACCTTTTACAAAGGCAATATCGCCGAGGCCATCGTCAACGCCGTACAGAATGATACCGGCAATCCCGGCCTACTCAGCCTGGAGGACATGGCAAATTACCGAGCCAAGCAGCGCCAGCCGCTCTGCTCAAACTTCCTCGATTATCAAATTTGCGGTGCGGATGCGCCCTCCTCCGGCGCCACCACGGTGGGGGGAATACTGGGTATGCTGCAGCAGTTTCCCTTCGCCAAAATGGAGGTCGGAGATGACCTGCTCACCCACTTGTTTATCGAGGCCTCCGAATTGGCCTTTGCCGATCGTAACACCTATTCCGCCGATGCCGATTTTGTCAGTGTGCCCAGTAAGGCCCTGGTCTCTCCCGCTTACCTGAGTAAGCGCGCGATGCTGATTGATCCCGACAGCGCCAGCACAGCCAAACCCGGTAACCCCAATACCGATACTGCCGAACGCCTGATGGCGGAATCCCCGGAGATGCCCAATACCAGCCACCTGGTGATTGTGGACCGCTACGGCAATGGCGTGAGCATGACCAGCAGCATTGAAACCGGCTTTGGCTCGCGTTTGCTGGTAAAGGGGTTTCTGCTGAATAACCAGTTGACCGACTTTTCTTTCACTCCCCGCAACGCCAGCGGCCAGTTGGTGGCGAATCGTATTCAGTCCGGCAAACGACCGCGCTCGTCTATGTCGCCGACGGCGGTTTTTAACAAAGACGGCAGTCTGCGCCTATTGGTCGGCTCTCCTGGAGGCTCACGTATCATCGACTACACCGCCCGCACCATCCTCTATCACCTGGGCTTGAATATCCCCATTGCCGAGGCCATCGCCGCAGGTAATATTGGCGCCATCGGGCGGCGCGTAGAACTGGAGCCAGGCTTCTTCAGCCGGGACACGATCGACAAACTCGAGGCGCGCGGTCACCGGGTCATTGAAAGGGATCTAAACAGCGGCATTCACGCCATCGCACTGAAAGACAATAAACTCTATGGCGGCGCCGATCCCCGCCGCGAAGGCAGTGCCCTGGGGCGCTGATTCTCACGCAGGGGGCGTATCCTTCGCCCCCTGCAAGCTTCCTCTCCAAATGCAATCCCCTCATATGCTACCCCCGCAGGTGAGCACATAGGCATCGTGGCAGCCGCCTATACTTCCCCCTAGCTAACGAAAACCCACGGTGCAATTGGAGGGGACTCTCTTGGATCAAAGCAAAGTGCATGCCACAGGCATCGAACTCCTGCACAACCCCACCCTCAACAAAGGCACCGCCTTTAGCACAGCCGAGCGCGACAAGTTTGGTTTGCGTGGCTTAATCCCCGACGCCGTAGAAACTATCGAAGTCCAGGTGCAACGGGTATTGATGCAACTGGATCACAAGCACTCGAATATCGATCGTTTTGTCTACCTGACCGGCCTGCTGGACACCAATGAAACCCTCTTTTACCGGGTAGTCATGTCCGATCCGGTGCGCTTCCTGCCCATTATTTACGACCCCACCATCGGCGAAGCCTGCACCAAATTCAGCCATATCATTCGCAGGGTCAGGGGTGTCTATCTGTCGATTGCACAAAAGGACAGTGTCGCCAAGTGCCTGTCCCACTGGCCGGACCGGGATATACGTTTTATTTGTGTCACCAATGGTGGACGAATTCTGGGGCTCGGAGACATCGGCGCAAACGGCATGGGAATACCGATCGGCAAGTTGCAACTTTATACCGCCGCAGGCGGTGTGCCCCCAGAGCATTTACTGCCGCTATTTTTGGATGCCGGTAGCAATAATGAACAAGTACTGGCAGACCCCCTCTATGTGGGCCTGCGCCGCAAACGCCCAGATACGGAGACGCTATATCGCTTTGTGGATGAGTTTGTGGAAACGGTACAGCAGCGCTACCCGCACTGCTGTCTGCACTTTGAGGACTGGACCGGTAGTGATGCCGTCCACCTGCTGCAGCGCTATCGTGACAGAATTTGCTGCTATAACGATGATATTCAGGGCACCGCGGGCATAGCCCTGGCCGGTATGATTAACGCCCTGAAAATCAAACAGGGCACGTTAAAGGATGAAAAAATCTTCTTCGCCGGAGCGGGCTCCGCCGGTATAGGGCTTGCCGATCTATTTGTCAGCGAACTGATTAATGAAGGGCTCAGCAGGGAAGACGCGCAGAACCATATCATTATGTTCGATGAAAAAGGACTCCTGGTAAAAAGCCGCAAGGATCTTTTCGATTTTCAGAAGCCCTACGCCTGCGACCAAGCACCCACCATGCAATTGGTCGAGGCTATAAAAATTCACAAGCCCACCACGTTGATTGGCGTCAGCACTGTCGGCCAATTATTTACCCAGGAGGTGGTGGAAACCATGGCCGCACTCAACCCGCGGCCAATCATCTTCGCACTCTCCAATCCCACTGAGCATGCCGAGTGCACTGCCGAGCAGGCCTATAGCTGGAGCCAGGGACGGGCTATTTATGCGGCCGGAGTGCAATTCCCCGAAGTCTCTCTGAATGGCAAAACCTATTTGCCGGGCCAAGCCAATAATTTCTATATTTTCCCAGCTGTGGCGATGGCCATTTATGTCACTCGAGCAAACCGGGTATCGGATGCGCTGTTTATTGAGGCAGCCCGCGGCGTGGCCGAGCAAGTGGACCAGGCGCTTTTGCAGAAAGGCTGCCTATTCCCACCACAGTCACAAATATTACAGATTTCGTTCAATACCGCCGCAAGAGTAGGCCGTAAAATTTTTGAACTTGGGATCAGTGACATGGAGCCACCGCAAGATATGCTGAAGTTTATCCAGGAGCACAGCTACAAGGCTGAATATCCCCCTTATTGTTAACAAAAATGGCTCTTCGGCATGAATAGCTTTAGCATTTTTATTTCATGCGAAAATTAATTTTCATATTCATTATTTATATCGAAAACTAATTGTCCCTTGTAAAAAGTTTCAAGTACTTTCAAACCTCTCTGCTCACTTTCCTCCAGCCCAAACATATTCCGATCCAAAACGATAAAATCAGCCCATTTGCCAGCCTCCAAACTTCCCGTTTCTTTTTCCAGGCCGCCAGCATAGGCGGCATTAATAGTAAATGCCGCGATCATTTCAGAGACAGGAATTTTATAAACCAATCCCTGTTTAATAACCTCAAGAGGATTCACCATTGCATGGTTCGCGGATAAATCTGCAGACAACAGAGAAAAACCCAATGGGAAATATTTTTTTTGGACTTTCAATTCATCTTCCTGCGACACTCTGAACAGCGCCATGTTGTGTGCAAACATGGTTTCCGGCTGAATAAATAGGACAGTATTCGCCTGTGCTAATCTCTGTAAATCAACACGATCAAAAGAAGCATTGATAATGACATTACGCAGAATGGAATCGCTACCTAACGGCTTGAGTGATTCCAATGCTTCCAAAGCGCTTGCCGTAAACTCTTTCCCTGAAACCACTATCTGTAGTGGCAGATTAAAGTGATTGGCTCGACGCGCCAAATCAGCCACCGCCCCCTGCGAGTAATCCTGTGATGCAGCTCGATCCTTCACATTCTGCGTCTCAGCAATTTCCGCAGCCCAACCGATAAAACTGACTGAATCAACACTGAAGTCATCACTGCGTATTTGTCCGATTCTCTGCTGAAGTAGTAAGAATTCTTTATCGGTAAAATCCGCGGAAACCGGCCAAGAAGTGCGCAGGCGTATATCCATCGCACCGATTGTTGATAATTGATCCTTATAATTTTTCCACGAAATCTCATCCACAGAGTGCAAAGCTGCTTCATAAAGCGTGGTAATCCCATTCCTAGTTGCCAAACGCTGTATACGCAACAGATCATCACGATAGTTACTACTTGAATTTTCTGGTATTAATCTCTGCAATAGGTCCTTAGCACCGCGTCCGTGCAACCAACCAGTGGCGAGACCGTGTTCATTTTTTTCTATAACTCCACCACGCGGATTCTCAGTATCACTGTCGATTCCAGCAGCGGCCAATCCCTCCGAATTTGTCCAGATATTATTGCCATCTGAGGAAAATAAAATAATCGGGATAAGATCATTGATTTGATCGAGGATTCCCTTGTGTGGAGGCTCGCCGGAAAAGGCTTGCATATTCCAGCCCTCCCCAACAATTACCTGCTGTTGGGGATTTTCCCGAATATAGCGCGATACCGACAGGCAATAGTCCTCTATAGATTTGCCTGAAAACAAATTAATTTTCCCGGCACTACCACGGACTTTTACCCGCTGGAAAAAACCCGGCAATACCAGCTTGCCATCCAGGTCCTTAATGTTTGTTTTTGGCCCGATGTATGCTTCTACACCTTTCTCACTGCCGACAAAGGCAATACGTCCATCTCTGATCGCTATAGCCGATGCCAGGGATCGGGCCCTGTCCACGGTATAAATTGTGGCATTGCGCAAAATAAGCTGCGCGGGCTGTGTGAGAGTACTGTCGAGAGCCGCGCGCTTTTCCCGGGGGTCGCAAGACAACAGTAAAAATATCGATAAAAAACACAGCAGGCGCATATCCCTTCCCAAACAAAAACTCAGGCATGTCCACTCGCACAATGAGATAACCGCTTCACCGGCCGCTCACCCTATGGGCCAGAGCCAGTGATAGCCGAATGAGCCGCTGACACAGGGGCCGAGACCACACTCAAGCAGAGTACTAACCAAATTCGCCATAGCGATAGTAAGAAACGCTATGGCAATAAATTTCTCAGGGAAGGTAAATCGGCGCGGGGAGAGATTGCGCCGCAAAAAGCCCAGCATTAACGCGACCCCGCAGTAAGCGAGTAAGCCAAAGAATGCCAGGGCCGCCCAGGTATAGAGATGCAGGCCGAGAAAGGGCTCTCCAAAACCGGGATCACCGGGCACGATATGTAACAGCACCTGGCGCCCAGCAGCGACCAAGCCGGCAATACTCGACAGAATCACAACCCCATAGTGGGCAGGGCGCACGCCGAAACGCAGATTCATCAGCAGGCCCAAACCCGCCATCGTAAAAGCGACGCGCTGTAACAGGCACAAAGGGCAGGGCAGTTGATGCTGATACAGTTCAATAAGAAACGCGCCCCAGAGGACCGCCGTAAGCACGAGGAGGGCTAGGGCATCGAGTCTTCGAACCATATACACCATAGCGACACTCTGACTAGAAGGAGAGATTCAGCGTATTGGTCGACTGATAAATGAACCAGATGATGTAGATCACCATGGTTAGCAGCCACCACACGGTGGCGGTGCGCTGGCGGCGCTTCCATATATACCAGGCGGCAATCAGAACGGTGAGAAAAGGCAGTACCAATACCACAGGCCATCTCCACAGACAGCAATACTTTGATACTAGTAGTAACTCCCCATCACCGCCCCAATTCAGCGCTGGCAGCGGACGCAGAAGAAGGTATTGCGCTGCCCCAGAGTGATATCGCGCACCGGGCGCCCACAAGTGGGGCAGGGCAGTCCCGCGCGGCCGTAGACATTGAGTTCCTGGGCAAAATAACCCGGCTGGCCATCGCCACCGATAAAGTCCCTCAGGGTGGTGCCGCCCTGGGCAATAGCGCGCCTCAATACCTGTTGGATTACCTCAGCCAGGCGCAGATAGCGGGCCCGGGATATGGATCCGGCCTCGCGATCGGGACGGATACCCGCCAGGAACAGAGATTCACTGGCATAAATGTTTCCCACTCCCACCACAATACGACCATCCATGATGAAGGTTTTCACCGACTGCTTGCGCCTGCGGGAAGATGAGAACAGGTGGTCGCCAGTAAACGCCTCCGACAGAGGCTCGGGGCCCAAATGGCTGAGCAGATCGTGGCTCAGCGGGTCTCCCGCAGTCCATAGCAGCGCACCGAAACGGCGCGGGTCTCTATAACGCAGGACCAGACCACTGTCGAGGCGCCAGTCGATATGGTCGTGCTTCTCGGCCCGCTCCTCGCTTTGGATCAGGCGCAGGCTCCCGGACATACCCAAATGCCAGATAGCGCAACCCCTATCGGTGTGAACCAACAGATACTTGGCGCGACGCTCCAGCTTGAGAATACGCGCGTTCTTTATGTGCTTGGCGAAGTCCGGGTCCACCGGCCAGCGCAGGCGCGGCTGGCGCACCTGTACAGATCGCACCTTGTGTCCCTCCAGGTGAGGTGCAAGGCCGCGACATGTAGTTTCTACTTCGGGAAGTTCAGGCATCTTTTATCTTACGGCGCGGGGTGCCCCGGCAATCGGAAACAAAAAAGCCCGGCGTATACCGGGCTTTTTCTACGAGTACGCGAAGGGCAATTACTTGATTTTGCCTTCCTTGTACATAACGTGCTTGCGAACAACGGGATCGTACTTTTTGATCTCCATCTTCTCAGGCATGTTGCGCTTGTTCTTGGTAGTGGTGTAGAAGTGGCCAGTACCGGCGCTGGAATTCAGACGAATCTTCTCACGCATTGCTCAATCTCCAATCAGTTAGCTGGATACAGCCAGTTACACTTTTTCGCCGCGGGTGCGCAGCTCAGCCAAAACAGTATCGATACCTTTCTTATCGATAACGCGCATACCTTTCGCAGAAACACGAAGTTTCACGAAGCGCTTCTCGGATTCAACCCAGAAACGGTGGCTGTGCAGGTTTGGCACAAAGCGACGCTTGGTGCGGTTCTTGGCGTGGGATACATTGTTTCCGGTTACCGGACGCTTACCGGTTACCTGACATACCTTGGACATCTGTTGGCCTCTTCAAAACGCTTGTGCCCGCTTGGCTCCAATCCTGAAGAGGGAAAGGTAGTGCGGGAACTTAAAAATCGGGATTCTAATCCGGTTCCTGGATGGCGGCGGAACCTGTGCAGAATCTGGCCCGGCCGCAAAGAGCGGCGTTTTATACCAAAAGAGCCCCTAGGGAGCAAGTTTTGTACAGCACTTCTGTATCAATCGCGACCAGACTATAGCAGTCCCTGCTCGGCAAAGGAGAGGGCCCTGCCCTCGCCCACGATCAGGTGATCCAACACTTTGACATCCACCAGCTCCAGGGCCTGGACCAAACGCTCGGTAATCCAAATATCTGCCTGGCTGGGCTCGCTGACCCCCGAGGGGTGGTTGTGCGCCAAAATCACCGCCGCCGCACCCCGGTAAAGGGCGGCCTGCACCACCTCACGGGGGTAGACACTGGCTGCATTGAGCGTGCCCTCGAATAATTCCTCGAAGGTAATAACGCGGTGTTGGGTATCGAGATACAGGCAGCAAAAAACCTCCCGGCGCCGGTGGCGCAACTGCATGGCCAGATAGTCGCGTACCGCTGCGGGGCTGCATAGCGCGCTGCCCTGCTGTACGACCTCGGCGAGGTGACGCCGCGCCATCTCCAGCGCCGCCTGCAGTTGCACAAATTTGGCGTCTCCCAGCCCGCGTGCGCGGCAAAACTGCTCTCTGTCCACTTCCAGCAGTGCGCGCAAGCCACCAAACTCGCTCAATAGGCCGCGCGCCAGGTCTACCGCGGAAACTCCCGGTAGACCCACACGCAGAAATATGGCCAGCAATTCCGCATCCGACAGCGCTCCGGCGCCCTTCGCCAGCAGTTTCTCCCTGGGCCTTTCTGCCGCCGGCCAATCCTTGATCTTCATAGGCCTATCTCCGTCTTCCCTGACACCCTTTTTCTGTGAACACTCTCCCCCCAACACCCCAACACCCCAACCACGTTTTTCGCGTCTATTCTCCGCCTTAGGAAGTGCAGACGCATAAATGCTAATCTAACCCGCTCGCATACAATCGGAAACTGTATCTATGTCCTCGCTGGCCGATAAACGCCTACTTTTGGGTATCAGTGGCGGTATTGCCGCCTACAAGAGCGCCGACCTGGTTCGCCGCCTGAAAGATCGCGGCGCCCAGGTGAGGGTGGTGATGAGCGCCGGCGCACGTGAGTTTGTGCAGCCGCTAACCTTCCAGGCCCTGTCCGGCAACCCGGTACACACCGACCTCCTCGACCCGGCAGCGGAGGCCGCCATGGGACATATCGAGCTGGCCAAATGGGCCGAGCTGATCTTGATCGCCCCCGCCAGCGCCCAGGTCATGGCAAAACTGGCCTGCGGTATGGCCGACGACCTGCTCACGACCCTGTGCCTCGCCAGCGAGGCGCCCGTAGCTCTGGCCCCAGCCATGAACCAGGCCATGTGGCGCCACCCGGCCACCGCCGTCAATGCGCAGACCCTGCGCGAGCGCGGGGTGCAACTGTGGGGACCCGCAGCCGGCAGCCAGGCCTGCGGCGATGTTGGCCCTGGGCGCATGCTCGAGCCCGCCGACCTGGCTCAACAGGCCGAATCCCTGCTCAGCGGCAGCAGCGACTGCCTGCGCGGTAAAAGCGTGGTAATCACTGCCGGTCCGACCCGCGAAGCCCTCGACCCTGTGCGCTATCTGAGTAACCACAGCTCCGGTAAAATGGGCTTCGCCCTGGCCGAGGCTGCCCAGAGAGCCGGCGCTCAAGTGACCCTCATTGCAGGGCCCGTAAATCTCGCTACCCCCGCGCAGGTGAAGCGGGTCGACGTAGTCGATGCGCGGGATATGCGCGCAGCCGCCGAGCGCGCGGCCGATCTCTGCGATATTTTTATCGGTGCCGCCGCCGTCGCCGACTTTCGCCCCGCCACTATGGCAGAACAGAAAATCAAAAAGCGCGAAGGCTGCGACGAGAGCGCCATCGCCCTGGTAAAAAACCCGGATATCGTCGCCGGTATCGCCGCGCGCAGCCAGCGGCGCCCCTTCACTGTCGGCTTTGCCGCGGAGACCCAACAGGTTGAACACTATGCGCAGGACAAACTACAGCGCAAAAACCTCGATATGATTATCGCCAATGATGTGAGCAGCACTAACAGCGGCTTTAACAGTGATCGCAATGCGGTCACTGTGATCGATCGCCATAGCAGTACACACTTGCCCCAGGCCCTAAAGGCCGACCTGGCTCGGCAATTAATTGAGATAATTGCCGCAAAAGCGCAGCCGTAAAAAGAGTTACCGACAGGAAAATCCGTGGCTTCCAACAAAAAAATTCAAGGCGACACGCTATTGCACAAAGGGCTGTTACTACCTTCTCTGCTGGCCGCTGTCGCCTGGCTCTGTGGAGCCTATTTAATCATCGAGCATATCGTCAGTCCCTACAACCAGGCCCAGGTGCAGGCGGCAGCCCAGGTACAGGGGGCAGCATTTGCGCAGAGTGTGAACGCACGCCTGAGCGAGCGCGCACGGCAACTGCAGCGAATCGAGGAAAGCGGGCAAACCGTTGAGAACTTGCTGCAAACAGCACAGTGGCCAGAACAGTCGAGGACACAGGTATTTTCAACACCGCGAGTTCGCGTGGGCGCAGGCGCAAACCCAACCCTGAACTTCGCCCTGGTGGACCTGCTCAAACGCGCTCGACAGGGCGCCCAACAACCACTGGAAATACTGCGCACCGGCATCGATAACAGCTGGCAACTGCACAATGTAATGAACTTGGCCGGTGAGCAACTACTGGTCAGCCAGCCCTTCCGCATTTTACAGAGGTTTTTGGAGGCTCTCGATAAAAGCCACGGGCAAATCCAACTCATTCAAAAATTCCCTGACGCCGCGGAGCAAACCCTTTGGCGCAGCGGGCAGGGCAGTGGGTTCAACAGCTCGGTAGCTCTTCAAAATAGTTATCTGCGAGTGCAATTCAGCCCCTCCAGCGCGTTTACCCAGCAGCACAGCCTGCCGCTACTGTGGATTTATCTCGCCGCCGGCGCCGGGTTGCTGCTAACCCTACTGCTGTTAATTCGCTTCCTGCCCCGCGACCGCCGCGCGCCCTGGGAACGCAGCCAACGCGATGCAAAAGCCAGCGGCGAAAAACTTCCAGTGCCCAGCGACCCGCTGGAGGGAGAAGCCCTGCCCGAGGGCCTGGCTTCAGCGCCCAGCATCGCCCCAGAGGCCCCGCCGCAGGGTGTTGACAGCCGTGCCGCTGAAAACGCCCCCGGGGCCTCGGGCAAGCCACGGCACCCTCTCACCCCCGAGTTTCCCCTGCAGGTTTTTCGCGCATACGATATTCGCGGCATCGCCGGTGATGAGCTCGACGAGCCCTTTGCCTACCAACTGGGGCGCGCCCTCGGCACGCTGGCGCAACACGCCGGCGAAAAAATTCTGCTGGTGGGGCGAGACGGCCGCAACAGCAGTGCACTGCTCAGCAGCTGCTTGAAGGAGGGGATTCTCGATAGCGGCTGCAACAGCATCGATTTGGGCCTGGTACCGTCTCCGCTGCTCTACTACGCCTGCGCCAAAGGAAAGAACACCAACAGCGGCGTCATGGTAACCGCGAGCCACAACCCAGCCGCGTACAATGGCTTCAAGATCGTACTCAAAGGCCGCCCACTGGCTGAGGAAAAGCTCCAGGGCCTGCACCAGCTGATGCAACAGGGGCCCTTCCAGAGTGGTGAAGGCAGTAATCGCGAACAGGATATTACCGACAAGTATATCGATGAGATCTTCAACAACGTAGCCCTGGCCGGGCAACCGCACCTGGTGGTGGATGCGGGCAACGGTGCCACCTCGGCACTGGCGCCGCGCCTGTTCGAGCAACTAGGCTGCGCGGTAACACCACTCTTTTGCGAAGTGGACGGGGACTTCCCCAATCACCCACCCGACCCTTCGCGCCCAGAAAATCTTAAGGCGCTGATCGACAAGGTGGCCGAAACCGGTGCGGACCTCGGCGTAGCCCTGGACGGCGATGGCGATCGCGTGACTCTGATCTCCAGTAGTGGGCGCATCGCCTGGGCAGATCAACTGGTCATGCTGCTGGCACGGGATATCCTGGGGCGCCACCCCGGAGAAAATATTGTCTTCGATGTGAAGAGCAGCCGCAGCCTCGAACAACTGGTGAGCCAATACGGTGGCCGCCCGGTAATGTGGAAAACCGGCCACGCTCCAATGAAAACCAAAATGCTCGAAACCAAAGCAATCCTAGGCGGCGAGCTTTCCGGGCACATTTTTATCCGCGACCGCTGGTTTGGTTTCGACGATGGCATTTACGCAGCTGCGCGCCTTCTCGAAATCATGGCCCTACGCGAACAGAGCCTGGATGAACTCCTCGACTCCCTACCAACAATGGAGAGCACTCCGGAAATACTGCTACCGGTCGACGAGCAGGAGAAATTTTCACTGATTGAGCAGCTGCGCGAGCAGGGCGATTTCGCCAATGCGGATATCAATACCATTGATGGTCTGCGCATCGAATTTTCCGATGGCTGGGGGCTGGTTCGCGCCTCCAACACCACTAGCGCCCTGACACTACGCTTCGAGGCAGAGAATAAAGAAGCCCTGGAGCGCATTCGCCAAATAGTCATGGAACAATTAAAGAAAATTGCTCCAACGGTTGTGGTTCCCAACTGGGAATTGCTCGACTAGCGGGTGCTTTTTCAATCCAACGCGGCACAGGCAGGTGCCGCCACCGGTTCAACATCGGTGTATTTTGCTCAAGAAAATCCGCACAGCTGCGCGGTATCTTTACGTCGAGTCGGTGGCAGGGAGAGTCCACCCATTCGCACTCCACCAGAAAGGAATTGCCATGTCCCTCGATAAGAAGTCCGCACTGCGCGTCGCCCAGGTCTTGAACGAGGCCCTGCCCTATATCCAGCAATTTACCAATAAAACCGTAGTGGTGAAGTTTGGTGGTAACGCCATGGTGGATTCCGAGCTGCAAAACAGTTTTGCCCGCGACATTATCCTGATGAAGCTGGTTGGTATGAATCCTGTGGTGGTACATGGGGGCGGCCCACAAATTGGACAACTGTTGAACAAGCTCAATATCGAATCTCGCTTTGTCGACGGCATGCGGGTGACGGACAGCGAGACGATGGACGTGGTGGAAATGGTTCTGGGAGGCACCGTCAACAAGCAAATCGTCAATCTGATCAACAAAAATGGTGGCCGCGCTGTGGGCGTGACCGGTAAAGACGGCTTGTTGATTGAGGCGCGCAAGCTCTCCCGAAAAAATGAGAGCGCAGGTCTACACGCCTCTGAAATTATTGATATCGGCCAGGTCGGCGAAGTGGAAAAGGTCAATACCGACGTAATCAACATGCTCACCCGAGGTGACTTTATTCCGGTGATCGCTCCCATTGGCGTCGACAAAGAGGGAGTTTCCTACAACATTAATGCCGATTTGGTGGCCGGCAAGATTGCCGAGTGCCTGCAAGCTGAAAAGTTGATGCTGCTGACCAACGTGGCAGGGCTGCAAGACAAAGAGGGGGAGGTTCTCACCGGCCTGACCACGCCCCAGGTAGAGGGCCTGATTGAAGACGGGACCATTTACGGTGGCATGTTACCCAAGATTACCTGTGCTTTGGATGCCGTTAAAGGCGGGGTTACTTCTGCCCACATCATTGACGGGCGGGTACCCCACGCAGTGCTGCTGGAAATATTTACCGATACCGGCGTCGGCACATTGATTACCAATAGTGAGACATAAAGCCGCCGCGTATTTGCGCTTGGCAATTGAAGACAGACGTACGAATGGGTAGGATTCCGCCGCCGTAATATTAAGGCGACAAGAGCAAAAACCACCGTCCGCCCCCCAAGTGGACTAAAGGCAGTCAATGAGCAGCGAAAAAATCAATCGGCGTCAACAAATACTGGAAGCTCTGGCACATATGCTGGAGGCCAGTCCCGGCGCACGTATTACAACTGCAGCCCTAGCCAAGGAAGTTGGCTTTTCTGAAGCGGCGCTATACCGCCACTTCCCCAGTAAATCAAAAATGTTCGAAGGTCTAATAGAATTTATCGAGGAGACCATTTTCAGCCGTATCGCACTGATCCTACAGGAGGAGCCCTCGGCGCTGGAGCGTTGCCAGAAAATCCTGCACCTTCTCTTGGCATTCTGTGAGCGCAATCCGGGCATTACTCGCCTGCTGACGGGCGATGCGTTAACCGGCGAGACCGAGCGCCTGCACGGGCGTATCCTGCAACTATTCGATCGTCTGGAAACCCAGATTCGCCAGATTCTGCGCGAGGCGGAACTGCGCGAGCACCTGCGCCCGACACTGCCCCTGGGTGGTGCCGCCAACCTGTTGCTGGCCAGCGCTGAGGGTCGCATCGTGCAATATGTGCGCAGCGGTTTTAAACGCAAGCCCACCGAGTACTGGGCCGAGCAGTGGCCGGTACTGACCTCCGGCTTTTTCCGCGAAACCGTCGCTGCAGCCAGGTAACATAACTGGCTGCGCGACTGCACTCGTTAACAATTCAGTGGGATAGGGATAAGCGGACACGCACTTGTGCAATGCAAGGGAAAGTCCGCAAATACTCAGGACCTGGAGGTGATTTCCGCGTAGCGGGCCGCGGCCTTGTCGAACTCCGCCGCGATGGAACTCTCCTCCTCAGCCCTCCGCTGGAGTCTCTCGCGCAAAACGGAAACTTCTTTTTGCAAATCGGCGATACGCTGTAGAAGCTCAGGGGCCACCTCGCGGCCCCCGCGCTGAGTGCGTGCTGCCTGCGCCTCTTCCTGGGCGATCTGGCGACTGAGGCTGGTGATATTTGAGTGCATAATTGCCATATCCTGCTCGACAATTGCCAGCTTGCGTTTGCGCGCACTCTCTATGTCGGCAAGGCTGTTGTAGCGCTTGAGCAACTTGCGATCCGCTTCTTCACGCGCTTGCTGTTGGCGCTGCGCCTCGTACTCTTCCGGACTCAATTGCGGGGGAACCACCTCGATCACCCGGCCAGAGAAATTGAGAATCTCGTAGCCCCGGGCCACATACCCCGGTGGAATCGCTTCATTGAGCACCGTAATGCCCTGCTCATCGGTATAGCGGTAGAGCACCTGCCCACTACCCGCGGCATTCGCCAGGGCGCTAAGCAGCAGAGTAACGGTGAACAGTAAGCGCGCTATAGGGGCGATTCGCATCGCTCTTCTCACTAAGTGGTGCGGCCCGTTAGGACGGTGGACTATTTTATTAACCCGTTACGCCGTAACGCTGCCGATAATTCACAATTTTTTGCAGAGTCTCGCTGTCTTGAGATTCCTGCTCGAGGAAACTGATAATGTTGTCCAGCTGCACAATGCTGACTACCGGGATATTAAACTGTCGCTCGACCTGCTGAATAGCGGAGAATTCACAATCCTCACTGGCTTTTTCCTGGCGGTTCAAACCAATCACCACTCCGGCCGCCTCGGCACCATGGGATTCGATAATTTGCATTACTTCACGCACGGCAGTGCCCGCGGTAATTACATCGTCGATAATCAAAACCTTGCCATTAAGCGGCGCACCCACTAAGGTTCCGCCTTCGCCGTGATCCTTGGCCTCTTTGCGGTTGTAACAGAAAGGCTTATCAATGCCCTTTTGTGCCAATGCCACGGCAGTCACCGCACCCAGCGGGATACCCTTGTAAGCCGGCCCAAAAATGACGTCAAATTCAACTCCCGAAGCGATAATCGCCTCGGCATAGGCCTGCCCAAGTGCGGCCAATGCCGCACCGGTGTGGAAACGGCCGGCATTGAAAAAATAAGGGCTTTGACGGCCTGACTTCAGAGTGAAGTCACCAAAACACAACACCTGATGATCCAGGGCCAGTTGGATAAAATTGCGCTGATATTGCTGCATGGAAAATTGTTAACTATTAGCTAAGGTGAAGGGAGACCTCCCCGTAGCATTTCCGGGGATAGGCATGCAAATAATGTTTCTAATGATACACAGTCCGCTGGTAAGGGGCTAATAATGCGAATAGTGAGCTTGTCTGTTGACGGCATTCATCAGGCCGCACAACGCGGCCTTTACGATTGGTTGGCCGAGCAGGATGCAGATATCATCTGCCTACAGGACCTCCGTGCCCTGGAGCCCGATCTCGACCACCCGATATTCCACCCCGATGGCTATTACAGCTATTTCTTCGACTCGGGAACGCCCCATGAAAACGGCGTGGCGATCTATACTCGCAGCCAACCCAAAGCGATTATTTTCGGCATGGGTTTTGCCAATGGCGAGGATATGTACGGGCGTTATTTACAGGCGGACTTTGAGCGCTTGAGTGTCGGATCCCTACTCGCCCCAGTGGCCACCGACGAGGCATCGCTGGAGAAAAAAGTTCAGTTTTTCGACGATATGCAGGCGCATCTCCATAAAATCAGTCGCAAGCGCCGGGATTTTATTTTCTGCGGTAACTGGGGCATGGCACACCGCCGCGCCGATGTGCAGAACTGGTCCGATCACCAGGACAATCCCGGCTTTATGCGCCATGAACAACGCTGGCTGGACCAACTGTTCAATGAAATCGGCTATGTCGATGCCTTCCGCCGCGTAGTCAAAGACACTGATGAATTTAGCTGGTGGCCCAGCGGTGTGGTGGGCGAGGGCGATGGCTGGCGCACCGATATGCAGATCGTGTCACACGGCCTGAAAAACCGTATCGAATACGGCGCGATCAATAAAAACGTAAATTTTTCAAGTCACCTGCCAGTGATGATGGATTACGATATCGAAGTGTAACTATTCTGGGGCCAGGGCGCTCCGGGCGCCTTCAATCCGCTGATTCGCAGAGCCAATCAGCGGATTGTGTTATCCCCAAAGGGGTAATGACGTACCGCCAACTTACTATTGATCCAGCGCCTCTTGCTGAAGGGCGATCAATTCATCAATACCCGCCTTGCCCAGCCCCAGCATCTGCGCAAATTCCTTCTCGGTGAAAGGCTTGCCCTCCGCCGTCCCCTGAACCTCGATCATGCCACCGTCCGCCGCCATCACCAGATTCATGTCGGTATCGGCCGTGCTGTCCTCCGGATAATCCAAATCCAGCACCGGCTCGCCATCGTAAATACCTACAGAAACAGCAGCGACCAGATTGAGTAATGGATCTTTATCGAGGGATTTTTCCCTTTGCATGTGTCGCAGCGCATCTACCAGTGCCACACAAGCGCCCGTGATCGCCGCAGTACGAGTACCGCCATCGGCCTGGATCACATCGCAGTCTATGGTGATCTGGTTTTCGCCGAGTTTTTCCAAGTCCACCGCCGCACGCAGAGAGCGGCCAATCAGGCGCTGAATTTCTACGGTGCGGCCACTCTGTTTGCCCTTGGCAGCTTCACGGGGCATTCGCGAGCCCGTAGAGCGCGGTAACATGCCGTACTCAGCGGTGATCCAGCCGCTGCCCTGACCGCGTAAAAAGCGCGGCACTTCACTCGATACTGAGGCATTGCAAAGGACTTTAGTATCGCCGAACTCCACCAGCACAGAGCCTTCGGCGTGGCGGGTATAGTTTCGGGTTATTTTAATCGGACGCAATTGCGCGGCTGCGCGACCACTGGGACGCTGCATAGCTCACCTCAGACAATGAATGAAAGCCCAGCATTATATACCCCCACATAGATATCCGAACGCTGTGCTATCATGCCGGGCCGATAAATACGCCTGCAGGGGATCAGCAATGGCCAATAACCGGGAACAGAACAAGGTGCGAAGCATGACAGCTTTCGGCCGCGCCGAAGCCACCTATGCCACTGGAACCGCCATTTGGGAGCTGCGCTCGGTTAACCACCGCTACCTGGAACCCCATTTTCGCCTACCCGAAGTCGCGCGTCCCCTGGAAGCTCAGCTGCGCGATATTTTGCGCAAAAATTTATCCCGCGGAAAATTGGAACTCACCCTTACGGTAAAAGCCAACAGCGTGGAAAGCACTGGCCTCGAAATCAACCAGCCACTGGCACAGGCACTGGTTCACGCCGCCAAACAGGTGGCCGCCAGTGAGGACACCCAACCACTCAACCCTTTACAAATCCTGCAGTGGCCCGGCGTGATCAGCGAACCGGAAGCCGATACCAAGCAACAATCCGCCACAATATTGCACGCGTTTCGCGAGGCGCTGGAACAGCTGCATGCAAACCGCGAGCGCGAGGGCGCAGAACTGGCCAAGTTTATCGAGGCCCGCCTCAAAGGTATCGAGGAGCAGGTTGCCCTGGTGCGCCAGCTGTTGCCACAAATTTTGGAAGCTCAACGGGAAAAACTGCGCACCCGCCTGGAGGAACTCTCTGTCGACCTGGACAAAGACCGCCTGGAGCAGGAGATTGTACTTCTCGCGCAAAAGGCCGATGTGGATGAGGAGCTGGATCGTCTCAGTGCCCACACAGCAGAAACCCGCCGTGTACTCGCCGGTGGCGGCGCCATTGGTCGCCGCCTGGATTTCCTGATGCAGGAATTTAATCGCGAGGCCAATACCCTTTCGTCAAAATCCATTGTGACTGACACGACCCAAGCCGCCGTAGAACTGAAAGTGCTGATTGAGCAGATGCGCGAGCAAGTGCAGAATATTGAGTAAGAAAGTAATAGGGGCTTTCGGAATACAAATGAAAGCCCCAAAGTCACACTCTTCGAGAGAACCTTTCCACTATCTATCCCGCCTCTAAATAAATAGCAAAACGTATGCGAAAGAATATTAAATGGGTTGGAGCTATATTTTTAGTATTAGCCACGATTGAGATAGTCAATATACTGACTGGCCGATCGCTAAACTATTTTGGTCTGGTCCCAAGATCTCTCAATCATCTACCCCATATTTTTTCCGCTCCTTTGCTGCACGGAAGTATTTGGCACTTTCTATCAAACATATTTACCCTGTGTGTTTTTAGCTTTTTAGTATTACAGTACGGAGTTAAAACCTACCTGAAAGTGACACTGACCATTATTGTTGCCACCGGGCTTGCCGTTTGGCTTTTTGCTAGAGGCGGAAACCACTTGGGATCAAGTTCCGTAGTCTATGGCTACCTAGGGTTTTTACTACTGGCCGGATTTATCAGTAAGCACTTCAGTCGATTAATCATATCTATTTTTGTAGGATTGGTTTATGGCGGCCTTATTTTTGGCGTGCTACCGCAAGGAAATTATATCTCTTGGGAATCGCACCTCTTTGGTTTTATTTTCGGCGTATTAGCTGCGAAATTTTGGGCACACGCCCCTAGTTACAGCATGGCCCGATAAATTGAACCCAAACCTAAATCACGAGCTATTCAGCATTTAGGGTCGTCACACGCAGCGAGCACTCAGTAGAATTCATATAATTTTCCAGCAGAAAAAATATGAATGCTCCAATGGCACTTTTAAGAAAACTCCAAACGCCCTTTATCTCCTGATGAAAAGCTCATCCTCTCTCCGCCAGGCACCGATCCAGAAAAAAAGGCCTTGATCCCGTAGATCGAAAAATCCAGAGTTACAAAGCCCCCAAAGACATAACGTGAATTCCTACCTAAAAGAAAAATTGTGATCGTTTTTTTTAGGGTTTTTCTCGCTCCCCTCAACACGTCCCCTGCGAACTGCGACACATTTTTCCGATAGATAAATTTTCAATACCGGACTTATTTCTCAAATTTTATAAATTTGTCGCTTTAAGACACATAAGTTGTCATGTCTCGGCTGAGGACAATGATTTCGACATCGTTATACATTCGTACCAGATTGAAATTCTGGTACCAAAATTGCTTTCTTTAGCTGCCAATTCCCCATTTTGGGTTTATTTGGAGCGCTCGGTTGATAGATTTTTTTCTATTACCCGGAAGGCTACTCAGGAGTGACCGGTTTGCCGCAATAGCGGCCGACAACCGGTTAACAACAATTTTGGAGAAATAACAATAATGACATCACCACTGAAAGGTTTGCTGCAAAAGACGGCCCTAGCGAGCATATTCTCACTGTTGTGTACGACCCCCTTCGCCGCCCAGGCTCAGGAAACCGACAATCAGCTGTTCACCGATCGGATCATCGTCAAATATAAAGAGAGCGCCAAGGCCGGTCGGACCGCGACCATGGCCAAGGAGACGGTGGACAAGGCCTCACGTCGTGCCGGTCACAAGATGCGCCACCTGCGCCGCATGGCCACTGGAGCACAAGTAATGCGCCTGGAAGGACGCAAAAATAAGGCGGAAATCAACGCGATTATTAGCCGCCTCAAACAGGACCCGGATGTGGAGTATGCCGAGCCGGACCGGATTATGCGCGCTATGGCGGTGCCTAACGACCCCAGCTACCTCAATCAATGGCATTACTTCGAATCCACCGGTGGCTTGAACCTACCCGCCGCCTGGGATGTAACCCAGGGCGAAGGTGCTGTTGTCGCTGTCCTCGATACCGGTTACCGCCCTCACCCCGATCTGGTAGGCAATATACTGCCGGGCTACGACATGATTTCCGACACCTTTGTCTCCGTGGATGGCGACGGTCGCGATAGCGATGCCACCGATCCGGGCGACTGGTACACCGATAAGGCCTGTGGCGACGATCCGCGTATCCCCTCTGAAAGTGACAGCAGCTGGCACGGCACCCATGTAGCCGGCACTATCGCAGGGGTCTCCAACAATAATATGGGCATTGCAGGCGTCGCCTACAAAGCTAAGATTGTCCCCATTCGCGTGCTCGGCCGCTGCGGTGGCTATACCTCGGATATCGCCGACGGCATCATCTGGGGTGCCGGCGGATCTGTCAGTGGTCTGCCAACCAACACCAACCCAGCCCAGGTACTTAACCTGAGCCTCGGCGGTGGCGGTAGCTGCGACACCACCACGCAAAATGCCATTAATACCGCGCGCGGTCTCGGCGCTACCGTAGTTGTTGCCGCTGGTAATGAAACGGATAACGCGAGCCAATACAGCCCCGCGAGCTGTAATGGGGTGATTACAATTGCGTCCACCAATCGTAATGGCGGTCGCTCTTACTTCTCTAATTACGGCAGCGTGGTCGACATTGCGGCACCGGGGGGGGCACAGAGTTTTTCTAACGACCCCGATGGGATCCTCTCCACGCACAATAGCGGTGCTACCGTCGCCGGTAGCGATAGCTACGTTTACATGCAGGGCACCAGTATGGCCGCGCCTCACGTGGCCGGTGCCGCCGCGCTGCTCTATTCAGTGAATTCCAGCCTCACCCCGGACGACGTCGAGTCTATTCTGACCACTACAGCACGTAGCTTCCCGGCCTCCTGCAGCGGCTGCGGTGCAGGTATTGTCGATGCCGCAGCGGCAGTGGCCATGGCCACTGGCGGCAATAGTGGTGGTGATGGTGATGGCGGTGATGGAGAAGGCACTGGTGCCAGCTGGACGGAAACCAACCTCTCCGGCGGCTGGCGCAGCCGGAGGGACTTCACTATCGAAGTGGGATCAGGCACCTCCTCCCTGAACGTGCAGATGTACGGTGGCGAGGGTGATGCAGACTTGTACGTGGGGCATAGCAATTCTTCACAATGGGCATGCACTTCCGGGAATTCAAACAATAATGAGAGCTGCACCATCAGTAATCCTCAGTCAGGTACCTGGACTATCACCGTATACGGCTACAGATCCTATACAGGTGCAACTCTAGAAGCCGAAGCCGCACCTTAAGTGGCAAACTGAACTTAACGCCATAGAAAAAGGCCGGCATAGGCCGGCCTTTTTCTCACTCTCCCACAACAGCACCAGCCAAATTAACGTACAAAAGAAACAAATTGGGCATCTACCGGTGTATCGGCAAGGTGATTGATGTAATTGCTCATCACTTTCTGCGCAACGCCGACAATAATGTCCAGCATATTTTGCCGGTTATAACCGGCACCATAAAAGCGCTCCAATACCTGATCAGATACCACTCCGCGCTCACGTACAATCGCCAAAGTAGTATCTCTCAACACCTCGAGCTTTTTGGTAGGTAGAGGAGTTTTGTTACGCAACGCTTCGTTAATTGCATCATCCACTTTCATAGCCTTGGCAATTGCACTATGCGCCGGAACACAGTAATGGCAATTGTGTTCAACATTGATAGTTTGCCACACCACCGTCATCTCCTCAGCATTAAATGAACTATCAATGAAGTGCTGATGCAGGTCCTGGTAGGCCGCCAGGGCCTGGGGCGACTCCGCCATCACCCCGTGCAGGTTGGGGATAGACCCAAAAGCTTTGATGGATTTCTGTAACAAGGGTTTACTGCCTTCTGGCGCACTGTCGAGATCATAAACTTGGAACTCTTTCATCGCTAAACCTACCTTCTCTCTCTGGGTTAAATAATTGAGCGATCGATCAACTAAGCTCAGGCTATAGAATTTTGAGCGGTCGTTCAATAACAAATGGTAATTGGCGTATTCCCCCCAGCAGGGTAGAATTTGAGCAGTCGCTCAATTGGAGGCAGTATGGCCAATACCGCGAAATTCAATCGTCAGGAGGTTCTACAAAAGGCAACCTGGCTATTCTGGCAAAGGGGATTTCACGCCACCTCAACCCGTGACCTACAGCAGGCCACCAACCTGCGTCCCGGCAGCATTTATGCTGCTTTCGGCAGTAAGTCTGGACTTTTCAAAGAAGCTCTTCGCTTTTATGCCCAGAATCGCACTGAACTTCTTCAGCAGTGTATCGACGGAGGAAAAACCACCATAGGTGGCTTGCGCACTTATTTTCGTCACATGCTATTGGACGGCGACGCTAATACCCCGAATGAGCTCTGCTTGCTGGCCAAGGCCATCTCTGAACTGGACGAAAGTGAGGAGGAGCTACTGGGCGAAGCTCGCACCCTCTTGGCTGCACATGGGGCCAAATTCCGCCAATATGTAGAAGAGGCGATGGCCAATGGGGAGCTGTCGGAAGATACAGATTCAGACCTGCTTGCCCGACAATTGCAGGTCCAGATGATCGGGCTGCGCACCTTTCTCCGTGCCACTGCTGACCGTGCAGCAGTTGAACACATGATCTTGAAGTTGTTCGATTCGGCCACTGCACGAACAACAGGTTAAAGAGATTTATGGCGGGGAGACTGATTTTTGCGAGCGAACACTGACGGATTTCGGAATCCAGCTCCTGTGAATATTTGTCCGAGTGGATCTGTGTGGCACAGTTCGAGGTAGACCAAAGCGCAATAACAATAAGAGGTCGCCGTGGATCTAATTACCTTCGCTATCCCTTTTTTTCTGATCGCCGTGCTCACAGAGCTCGCCCTGGACCGCTGGAAAGGGTGGGGGGTTTATCGCCTCAATGACGCCCTGGGTAATTTAAGTACGGGTATCCTCAGCCGCACACTCGGACTGACTTACAAAAGCCTATTTCTGATAATTTACCTTCCGCTTTTTCAACTGTTACAGCCCTATTATCAAGCCGTCGGCTTCAACTGGTCCCTGAACAATGGATGGCATCTGTTACTGGCCGTCCTGGCCTACGATTTTTGCTATTACTGGAAGCATCGCCTCTGTCACGAAGTGAATGTGTTCTGGGCAGAACACTTAGTGCATCATCAGAGCGAGGACTACAACCTGACCACCGCTCTGCGCCAATCCAGCGGTGGTTTGCAACTGGATTGGGTTTTCTACCTGCCCCTCCTACTCATTGGCCTACCCGCGGAGATGGTGATCGCGGCCGGTGCCATCGATCTGATCTACCAGTTCTGGGTACATACGCAAAAAATCCCCAAAATTCGCTGGATGGAATGGCTGCTGATTACCCCTTCCAACCACCGTGTGCATCACGCACAAAACCAAGTATATGTGGATAAAAACTACGGCGGCATCCTGATTTTATGGGACCGGCTGTTTGGCACCTACCAGGAAGAATTGGAGCAGGAACCCTGTATTTATGGTGTGCGCAAACCCCTCAACACTTTCGATCCGCTTGCAGCCAACCTGCAGCATCTGAAACGTATGGCCCAGGACGCCTGGTACACAAAAAACTGGTGGGACAAATTTACCCTTTGGTTCCGCCCCACCGGTTACCGGCCCGCCGACGCCGAGGCGGCAATGCCGGTACCCTCCACCGACCTGGCGCACTTCCAGCGCTTTGATCCGCAGATCCGCCGGGGCCTGCGCTTTTACGCCTTTGCTCAACATCTATGCTATTCCACCGCCACCCTGGCTCTATTGTGGTACTACCAAAGCCTAGCCTCAGGCGCGCTGCTGACAATTGTTGCCCTCTTGGTTTTTAGCTTGGTGATCAACGGCCGCATCCTCGACAACCACCCACTGACAAAGTACCTGGAGCCTCTGCGATTGGCACTCTATGCCGGGGGGCTGACACTGTTAAATGCACAATTTGTCCCAATTTTGGCCATCTATATCACTATCAGTGCTCTGGCCTGGGGGTGGTTGGCAATCAGTGGTAAAGAGGATACAGTCGCTGTCGTTTGCGATTAGCAACAAGGGGTGAGTCTCAGCCGCAGATTTTTGGTGGTGGCTGAACAAACTCCCGCTGGGCGATCCCGGCCGGGTTCAGGTGGCAGTTTGTAGCGCCTCCTGAAACTCCCAACACCTACCCCCCAACTCCGGCCGGGGTTTAGCCTTTCACTCAATCTTCCGCGACTGCTAGCCTCCGCTCGGGTAGCCGCTTCGGTTATAATGCACGCTTTGCCCTCGAACAGGATCAGTTGTGCAAACAGGAACCCTCTATACCGTATCCGCTCCCTCCGGTGCGGGGAAAACCAGCCTTGTGAAAGCGCTGGTGGATAGCGACAACCAGGTCACCGTTTCTATTTCCCACACCACTCGGCCCATGCGCCCTGGCGAGGTAAATGGTGTCGACTATCACTTCGTGGGGCGGGAAGAGTTTCTGGCGATGCTTGATCAAAATGCTTTTTTCGAGCATGCCCAGGTGTATGGTGATAACTACTACGGAACGTCCAAGGGCAGTATCGAAGAAATTCTCGCCAGCGGCCGCGATGTAATCCTGGAAATCGACTGGCAGGGCGCTGCACAAGTGCGCCGGCTGCACCCGGAAACCATCGGTATCTTTATTTTACCGCCTTCCCAGGAGGCCCTGCGCGATCGCCTCACCGGCCGCGGTCAGGATGATGAAACGGTCATCGAACGCCGTATGGACCAGGCCATCGATGAAATGGCACACTACGTAGAAGCCGATTATCTGGTCATCAACGACGACTTCGAACAAGCCTTGACCGAACTGCGCTCCATCTTCACCGCCCAGCGCCAGCGCCTGCTACAGCAACAAAAGCGCCACGGTGCGCTCTTGCAGGCACTGCTACGCCATTGAGGCGGTTGATCGAATTGCGTACACTCCGCGGTCCGGTAAAATAACCGGCCCTCCGAACAGAATTCGCCCTCCCCGGGCACAGCGAATGGAACCGAAAGTTTATGGCACGTATTACTGTTGAAGATTGCCTGGAGCACGTAGACAACCGCTTCGAACTCGTTATCGTGGGCAGCAAGCGCGCCCGCCAGATCGCTACCGGCGGCCACGATCCGATGGTTCCAGAAGAGAACGACAAGCCCACGGTACTCGCACTGCGCGAAATCGAGGAGGGCTTGGTGGATGCGAGCATCCTCGACCAACCAGATCGCGAAGAGGCCCCCGCGCCAATGGCAGCTCCGGCCTATCTATCCGACCAGGATATTTGATATCAGTCCGTTCTGGCTGAGAGTTTTGTGAGTTATATGAGAGGCGCACGCGGCATTGCACACCATCGATAGTCTGGCCCACCGCCTCTCCTCATACCTGCCTCCCGAGCAAATTCAGATAGTCCGTCGCGCCTATTTCTATGCGGAGCAAGCCCACGACGGCCAACAGCGCCGTTCGGGTGAGCCCTATGTGACCCACCCATTGGCAGTGGCCACTATCCTCGCGGGCATGCATATGGATCACGAGAGCCTGGCGGCGGCCATGCTCCACGATGTGATCGAAGACACCGGTATACCCAAGGCCGCGCTGGAAGAACAGTTTGGTGGTGAGGTTGCCGAGATCGTCGACGGCGTCTCCAAACTGACCCAGTTTGAAACCGATAGCGCCGCGGAGAAGCAGGCAGAGAACTTCCAGAAAATGGCACTGGCCATGGCGCGCGATATCCGCGTGATTCTGGTTAAACTGGCCGATCGTCTGCACAATATGCGCACTCTCGGCGCGCTAAAGCCGCAAAAACGCCAGCGCATCGCCCGCGAAACCCTGGAAATCTACGCCCCTATCGCTCACCGCCTGGGCATGAACGATGTGCGTATCGAATTTGAAGATCGCGCCTTTTTTGCCACCCATCCACTGCGTGCCAGTCGCCTGCGCGCCGCACTTGTGGCCGCGCGCGGTAATCGTAAAGAGCTGCTGGAAAAAATCCAAAACGCCATAGAACTGCGTCTGCAGCGGGAGGGCATCAGCTCCCTGGTGATCGGCCGCGAGAAACACCTGTTCAGCATCTACCAAAAGATGCGCACCAAGAAGAAGTCCTTCAAGGAAATTATGGATGTGTACGCCTTCCGCATTATTGTGGATAGCGTAGACACCTGTTACCGGGTACTCGGTGTGATGCACAGCTTATACAAGCCGGTCATTTCCGAGTTCAAGGACTATGTCGCCATCCCCAAATCCAACGGCTACCAGTCGCTGCACACCGTGTTACTGGGTATGCACGGGGTACCCATCGAAGTGCAGATCCGCACCAAGGAAATGGACGAGATGGCCAACAGCGGCATCGCCGCCCACTGGCTGTACAAGGCCTCTGGTGACGAGGTAATCAACACCGGCGGCACCAGCCAGGTACGCGCACGCCGCTGGGTGCAGGGGCTGCTGGAGATGCAACAGCGCGCCGGCGATTCCCTCGAGTTTATCGAAAACGTCAAAATTGATCTGTTCCCTGACGAAGTCTATGTCTTCACCCCCAAGGGACAGATTGTCGACCTGCCCGCCGGCGCCACCGCGGTAGATTTCGCCTACTCGGTGCATACAGACATCGGTAATTCCTGTGTTGCAGTGCGTATCAACCAGCGCCTGGCACCGCTTTCGCAACCGCTCGCCAGTGGGCAAAAAGTGGAAATTCTCACCCGTAGAAACGCCCAGCCAAATCCCAACTGGCTCAACTTTGTCGTCACCGCCAAGGCGCGCAGCGCCATTCGCCACTTCCTCAAGCACCAGCGCCACCACGATTCCATTGCCCTCGGGCGGCGCCTGCTGGAAAAGGCCCTGGGTAAGTTCAATACACGCCTCGAAGAGCTGACGCCAGAACAGATTGAGCAGGGCCTGCAGGAAGCCAAGTGTGCAACCCTGGAAAAACTGCTGGAGGAGATAGGCTTAGGCAACAAGGTTGCCTTCTCCGCAGCCAAACTGCTGGCACCTGTACACAGCGAAGAGGCGGAAGCGAGCAATATCTCCTCACCGCTGACCATCGACGCCCAGGAGGGCATGATGATCAGCTTTGCACGCTGCTGCCGGCCAATTCCCGGGGATACGATTATCGGCCATATCAGCTCGGGCAAAGGTGTCGTGGTACATCGGGATACCTGTCGCAATACCAATGAATTCCGCGAACACCCGGAAAACCTGATGCTGGTGAACTGGTCGCCAGATGTACGCGGGGAGTTCCTCGGTGACGTGCGCGTGGAAGTGGAATCCGAGCGCGGCATTATCGCGCGTCTGGCCACCCGTATCACCGAAGAGGGCGCGAGTATTGAACAGATCAACGTGGACGAGAAGGACGCGCACAACAGCGTGATTTCTCTGACCCTGGAAGTCAGCGGCCGTGTTCACCTAGCGCGGGTGATGAAAAGGCTGCGCAATCTGCCGTCGGTCATCCGCATCTCGCGACCGTAACCGGCCGAAACTAGCTACCCACATTTACCCGGCTCTACTGCTGCTGTCATCTGCCGCAAAGCAGGCTATATTTACCCGCTTTCCTTCCGCAAATAGTAATAAGTAATGGAGTGCCTCATGCCAAACCGCGCGATCATCAAAACAGACAAGGCTCCGGCGGCAGCCGGAACCTACTCACAGGCGGTAAAGGTCAACAATACGGTGTATCTGTCCGGGCAGATAGGACTGGACCCTAAGACCCAGCAGATGATTTCCGGCAGCTTCGCCGATGAGGCACATCAGGTATTCCGCAACCTTAATGCCGTCTGTGAGGCCGCAGATGGCTCCCTGCAGCATATTGTGAAACTCAACCTCTACATTACCGACAGCAAGAATTTTGCCGCGGTTAATGAAGTGATGGCAGAATTTTTTCAAGAACCCTACCCGGCACGCGCCACCGTGGTGGTCAAAGAGTTGCCACTGGGGGCCCAATTTGAGGCCGAAGGGGTCATGGTGCCTTAACCAGCAACTAAAGCCGGGCCGGCGCCCGGCTCCTCTGTCGGACTACGCTTTTTCTCTCACCCCTCCGCCTCCAGCAGCGCGCTGTAACCCACTTTGTAATCGGGATATTTGAGCTGGTAGCCACTGGCGAGCATGCGCTGGTTACTGAGTTTTTTCGAGCGGCGCTCACTGGTTTGTACGATTTCGCGCAAATGGGCACTGGTGTACCCCATCGCTTTAACCAACCACTGCTGCAATTCATACATGGGCACCGGCTTGCTGTCGGCACCGATATACAGGGGCTCTGGTGCCCAGCCCTGCTTGTGCCGCTCAACCAAGTGCAGCAGGAAACCAATGCAGTCATCCACGTGTATACGATTGCTGAATTGCGGTGGCTGGGGCGGCGCGCAGCGCCCGGCACGCACCTGGGAGAGTAGGCGGTCGCGCCCAGGCCCATAGATTCCGGCAAAGCGCACAATGCACGCCGCGGGTAGGGCGGAGCGGATAATATCCTCCGCCGCGAGCAGAGCCTCCCCTTGAAAACCGCTCGGGGCGGGTGGCGTCTGTTCATCCAGGAAATCGTCACCACTTTGACCATACACCCGGGTCGAGGATGCCCAAATCACCAGGCGCGGTGGCTTCGGCAGGCGGGGAATGGCCTCACTCAGCGCCCGAGCTGTCTCCACATAGGCGCGCTGGTAACCGCCGGGAGTGTGCTCATCGGGGGTGAATGTGGCGAGAACAATATCTGCACCATCCGCCAACAAACGCTCGATATCCCCCACTCGGGTAGCATCCCCTCGACGCCAGTTGACCGCATCTGCGCGACGTTTACTGGCCAGCGCTACAAGCGGGTTGCGGCGCATTCCATACACGCTGTATTGCTTGCGATCTATATTCAGCGCCAAACGCGCCCCGAGGTCACCACACCCAAGGATCCAAAGCTTCTCTTTTTCTGTCATATAGTTCCCGGCAATCCGACGCCTGGGATAGCGTCAATTACCATATTCCCTTGATTTTATGCTGTTGAGTCCCGCTGGAGAAACCCAGCCAGAGGAACCCTGATCCTGTTCACTCAAGGATTGAGCGACACCCCAAAATTGATCCGCAAACGATTGCGGCGTAACCATCCATGAATACTGGTGCGGGGCAACTTGTGCCTCGCCATTTCATTCTGCCTCTCTGGTGTTGAACTAATTACCGCGTCGTTTGAGTAGGCGGTAGACAGCGAGAAAGATAATCGCACCAATGGTGGCTGTTATTATGTCGCCAAACCCGAAACCGGTCACGGGTCCACCGAACCCGATCAGAGCACCCAGCCAACCGCCAATAAAGGCACCGATAATGCCAATCACCATGGTCACTATCCAACCACCGGGATCTTTACCCGGCATAATCCATTTTGCTAAGGCGCCGGCTATCAGTCCAAGAATAATCCAGGATAAAACTCCCATGGCGTTTCTCCATTCTGTTGCCCCCCATAAGATATAGCAAAATTTTGCGCCTCAATCCCATATGCGCGCCCACAATTGGTATTTTTTTCCAACTTTGTGCTTTAGGAGGCAGGTTCAAGCGCACTATTGGCCAGCGGCTATTATTTATGAATAATAGCTATCAAATCAGACCAGCTAATTGTCTTTACCATGACTCTCAATGAACTGCGCTATATCGTTACTCTCGCTCAGGAACAGCACTTTGGCCGAGCGGCCGAGCGCTGCTTCGTCAGCCAACCAACCCTGTCTATCGCGGTAAAAAAGCTGGAAAAAGAGCTGGGGGTAGCTCTCTTCGAACGCTCCAAGACCCGGGTACAGGCCACCCCGCTGGGGGAGCGTATCGTGGCCCAGGCCCAATTGGTCCTGGAGCAGTCCGCGACCATCAAAGATATCGCCAGCGAGGGCAGGGACCAGTTGGCGAGCCCCCTTTCGGTTGGGGCCATCTTTACCATCGGACCCTATTTATTCCCACACTTTATCCCGCAGTTACAGCACTTGGCGCCCGATATGCCCCTGTACGTGGAGGAGGGGTACACGGCAATTCTGCGCCAGCGACTGCGCAAGGGAGAGCTGGATGCCATTATTATCGCGCTCCCTTTTACCGAGCCCGATGTCGTCACCCAGCCCCTGTATGACGAGCCCTTCGTAGTGTTGATGCCGGCAGGACACCCTCTCGCCCAATATGAACATATCGACCCCAAACAACTCACCGAAGACAATGTACTCCTGCTCGGTGAGGGCCACTGTTTCCGCGACCAGGTGCTAGAGGCCTGCCCGCATTTGCAGGTAACCATGGAGAAAGAGAGTGGTGGTGGCGGTATTCGCACGGCGGCCGACGGCAGCTCATTGGAGACCCTGAGACACATGGTGGCATCTGGGCTCGGCATCACGGTACTACCCTTCTCCGCAGCCAATGCCTCACAATACGCCAGCGGTCTACTGGAGACTCGCCCCTTTACTGCGCCCGGCCCACGCCGCACCGTTGCCCTGGCCTGGCGCGCCAGTTTTCCACGCCACCGTGCTATTGATATATTGCGTGAGGCTATCAGCCAGTGTCATCTGATCGAGCCATAAGCAGTCTTGCGGATCAGTCGGTCACCGCCCTCAAAGGGGTGGGGGACAAGTTTGCCCAGGTGCTGGCCAAGCTGCAGATCCACTCCCTGCAGGACCTGCTGTTTCACCTGCCTCTGCGCTACCAGGATCGCACACGCGTAGTACCGATTGCCGGATTGACCGCCGGCATGGACGCGGTAATTGAGGGGGAGGTGAGCGCGGCGGATATCGTCTTTGGCCGCCGACGCAGCTTGGTCGTGAAACTGCAGGATATGAGCGGCTCTATCACCCTGCGTTTTTTCCATTTTTCTGCGGCACAGAAAAATCGGTTTGTGCGCGGTGTGCGCCTTCGCTGCTTCGGCGAAGCCCGCCGCGGCGCCGCCGGGCTGGAACTCTACCACCCGGAAACCGAAGTGGTCGGTAGTGAAAACGCGACCACGGAGGAAACCCTGACCCCGGTCTACCCCTTAACCGAAGGGGTAAGCCAGGGGCGCATGCGCGGGCTGATGCAACAAGCCATCAAACTTTTACAGGGCGGAGCAGTTACCGAACTCCTCCCCGCAGAGTTATTGCCCAAGACATTGCGCTACCCCCTCAGAGACGCCCTGATATACCTGCATTCCCCCCCTGCTGGGACCCAGCTCGAACAACTCGCCGCTGGCATACACCCAGCCCAACAGCGCCTGGCACTGGAAGAGTTACTCGCCCACCACTTAAGCCTGCTGGAGCTGCGTCGCAACAGCGCCAGGGTTGCGGCACCCGCACTACCCGCGAATGAGTCCCTGGAGAGGGATTTTCTCTCACGACTGCCATTCTCACTTACCGGCGCGCAGCAGCGCGTTTGCAAAGAAATCGCCGAAGATCTCGCCCAGAGCACCCCTATGATGCGTCTTTTACAAGGGGATGTCGGTGCAGGCAAAACCCTGGTGGCCGCTATGGCGGCGCTGAAGGGCATCGGCGCGGGGGCCCAGGTAGCGGTTATGGCACCCACAGAAATTCTCGCCGAGCAGCACAGGATCAATTTCTATAACTGGCTCGAGCCCCTTGGTGTAGAGGTGGCCCAGCTCACCGGCAGCCTGAAGGTTGCGGAGCGGCGCGAGCAGCTGGCAAAGATTGCCAGTGGCGAAGCCCAGTTGGTGGTGGGCACCCATGCGCTGTTTCAGGAAGAGGTGGTTTTCCATAACCTGGTCCTGGTGGTTATCGACGAACAACACCGCTTCGGCGTGCGCCAGCGCCTGGAACTGCGCGAGAAGGGCGCCGCCAGCGGTGTCACCGGCAGGCTGCAACCCCACCAGCTCATCATGACCGCAACGCCTATCCCGCGTACTCTGGCCATGTCGGCCTTTGCCGACCTGGATTGCTCCATCATCGATGAGCTCCCCCCGGGGCGCCAGCCCATCAACACCGTGGCAATCTCCAACGACCGGCGCGATCAGGTAATGGAAAGGGTGCACAGTGCCATCGCCGAGGGGCGCCAGGCCTACTGGGTCTGCACCCTGATCGAGGAGTCCGAAAGCCTGCAGGCCCAGGCGGCAGAATCCACCGCCGAGGAATTGGCGGAGATGCTCGAAGGCGCAAGCGTGGCACTGGTACACGGGCGCCTCAAAGGGAAGCAGAAAGAGCAGGTAATGAGCGCCTTCAAGGCGGGAGAAATCGACCTGTTGGTGGCCACCACCGTAATCGAAGTGGGGGTTGATGTACCCAATGCCAGCCTGATGATTATCGAGAATCCGGAGCGACTCGGCCTGGCGCAATTACACCAGCTGCGCGGTCGGGTGGGGCGCGGCTCTATCGCCAGCCACTGCGTGCTGCTCTACGGTACGCCGCTGTCGCAAAACGGGCGCGCGCGCTTGCAGGCGCTGCGCGAGCACAGCGACGGCTTCGCCATCGCCGAAGAAGATCTGCGCCTGCGCGGCCCCGGTGAGATTCTCGGCACCCGCCAGACCGGCGAAATCCAGCACCGTATCGCCGACCTGCAGCGAGACGCCGAGCTGTTGCCACTGGTACAGAGAATTGCCGCATCCCCGGTGCTCGATCAGGAGATGCAACGCCTGCTGATCAAACGCTGGCTGCAAAACAAGCCCCGTTTCGCCGAGGCTTGATGGCGTTGCCCTGTTCGCAGGGCACTATTGAGCGGAGTCAATGGGCGCCAATCGTACTCTGTGAATCATTGGCATTTACGCTGTTGTAGTTGGAGTCATAGTAAACCTCCTCATTTAGCGCGCCCTCACTCTTCGCCACCACACTGCTCACCACCGCATCGCCGGTGATATTCACCGCGGTGCGCACCATATCCAGCAGGCGGTCGACCCCGATAATAATGGCGATACCCTCTAATGGCAGCCCCACTTGCTGCAGAACCATACCGAGCATAATCAGACCCACACCCGGTACGCCCGCGGTGCCAATGGAGGCCAGGGTTGCGGTCAAAATAACAGTGAGATAACCCGTTAGACCGATATCGATGCCATAGAACTGGGCGATAAATACGGTGGCCACACCCTGCATAATTGCCGTGCCATCCATATTAATTGTCGCGCCCAGGGGAATAGTGAATGAAGCAATCTTATTATCTACACCAAGACGCTTCTCCACTGTCGCCAGGGTTACCGGAAGAGTTGCCCCAGAGGAAGCTGTACTAAAGGCAAATATCATCGCAGGCCGCATCTTCTTCAGCAGTTCTAATGGATTGAGGCCACTCAGAAGTTTTAAAAGTGCTGAATAAACAACCAAAGCATGTAAAAGCAAAGCTCCTAAAACCACTAGGAAGTACTTTATCAATTGTAAAAGTACATCGAGTCCTAACTGGGCAAAAGTCTTTGCCAACAGAGCGAAAACACCGTATGGAGCAAATACCATGAGTACCCCCACCATGCGCAGAACAACCGTATTGAGGTCGTTAAAGAAAGCGGCAATACGCTGACCCGACTCGCCACAGCGGGAGATTGCGTAGCCCATCAGCAGGGCGAACACAATAATCTGCAACATATTGCCCTCGGCCATAGCCGCTACCGGATTGGTAGGGAAGATATTGACCAGCACTTCGGAAAGGGGCGGGGATTCCTTCGGCTGGAAGTTCGAGTTCACCGTGGCCGCGGCCTCGCTCACTCCAACACCTGGCTGAAAGATCAGTGCCAAACACAGCGCCAAAGTGATGGCGATTGCGGTAGTCAACATATAGAGCAGGACCGTTTTTCCGGCCAGCGGCCCGATTCGACTGCCCTCCGATAGGGCACAGGCGCCACTAATCAGGGAAACCAGTACCAGTGGCACCACCATCAACTTCAGCGAGGCGATAAAAATTCGACCGATAATGTCAAACAGACCGCCTGTCAGGTAAAGGTTAATGGCGCTGGTTACGCCCTCGCCAAGCAACTGGCTCATATTTAGGTAATTAATCAGGCACCCCAGCACAGCACCTGCAAACATCCCCAGAAGAATTTTCTTCGTAAGCCCCATAACAAGCTTCTCTTTTATAAATTCATTGTTTTCATTCAGAGGAGCACTATATCCATTGCCGCACCAGTGAGCAAAAATCCAACGGGGAGGCGCCAGCCGCCAGTGGGCAGGGTACAATGCGGCTTTTCCAGACTGCGGAGTTATCGTTGCACCAATCTCCATTTGTACCTGCGGGTGATTGGCGTGGGCAGCCCTTCGGGCCGGCCCAACCCCAGCCACCGCAATACCTGCTGCCATGGCTGGCGTACACCGGCTCACTCACGGCTGCGCTGAAGCACTTAAGCGGAGGGGACTTTAGTGTGCAGGTGCTCGGCCAGAGCTGGCAACTGCCTCGCCCCGAGGAGTGCCATGCATTGCATTTAAAGCGCCGCAGCCGCGCCCTGGTGCGGGAAGTATTATTGTTGGGCTGCGGCCAACCCTGGGTCTACGCCCGCAGTGTCCTACCCCTGCGCAGCTTGCAGGGGAAGTCCCGCAATCTGCGCAGCCTGGACAACCGCCCCCTGGGCGAGCTGCTTTTCAGTGAGCCAGGTATCCGCCGCGGCGAGATAGAATTGAACCAGTTGCGACGTAACACCGACCTGCAACTGAAGGGGCTTTGCGACAAGGACAACTGTGCCTGGGGACGCCGCTCGACTTTCTGGCTGCGGGATAAACCCCTGCTGGTCGCCGAAGCTTTCCTCTCGCATTTCCGCCCCGAAGGTCCGCCCATAGTTTCCAATAACCAATAAACGACACAGAGAGAGAAGCCACCGTGATCAGCCAACAAATCGCCACACGCTGGCCCGCCGCCATGCCTTACTGGCAGCTGGCGCGCATGGATAGGCCCATCGGTTCCCTGCTGTTGCTGTGGCCCACTTGGGCAGCGCTGTGGCTCGCCGCAGGTGGCTGGCCTGGAATCCACCTCTTTGCGGTATTCACCCTGGGGGTGATCCTGATGCGTGCGGCCGGCTGCGCGGTGAATGACTTCGCCGACCGGGAGATTGACGGTCATGTAAAGCGCACCGTGACGCGCCCCTTAGCTACCGGCCAGATCACACCCAAAGCGGCCCTGGGCTTATTTGGCGGGCTCAGCCTGGCAGCCTTCCTGCTGGTGCTCACGACTAATCCGCTCACAATTTTATTGTCGCTGCCAGCATTGTTACTGGCCTTTTGCTACCCCTTCGCCAAGCGCCATACGCACCTGCCACAGGTGGTATTAGGGGCGGCGTTCAGTATGGGGATTCCTATGGCATTTGCCGCGGTCACTGGCGACGTGCCGCCCCAAGCCTGGCTGCTCTATACCGCCAACCTGTTATGGACCCTGTGTTACGACACCTTTTACGCCATGGTGGACCGGGATGATGATCTTAAAATCGGCGTTAAATCCACGGCAATCCTGTTCGGCGAAATGGATAGAGTCATGACGGCGGCCCTGCAACTGCTGGTGTTGCTGGCATTACTGTTGATCGGTCAGCGCTTCGACCTCAGCACCGTTTACTACTTGGCCATGGCTGTAGTAGCAGTACTTTTCGCCCAGCAACAGTGGATGATCCGCAATCGCGACCGAGATGCCTGTTTCAAGGCATTTCTCCACAACAATTGGGTTGGGTTGGCGCTGTTTGCCGGAATATCTTTGCATTATGTCCTGAGTTGATCCCGGTCTGGGGGTTCAGACGAGACCGTCATATATTTGTCATATAAATCCCGTTTAATCCCCGCCCATAAATGGGAAATTCTGACAACAGAACGGGTATGGCAGCCAAATGCACAGTAAAACGATCCTGATTGTCGACGACGAAACCGCAGTACGCGATATGTTGCGTGTGGCACTGGAAATGGCGGATTACCGCTGCCTGGAAGCG
This sequence comes from Microbulbifer echini, assembly GCF_041447225.1. Lineage (NCBI taxonomy): Bacteria > Pseudomonadati > Pseudomonadota > Gammaproteobacteria > Cellvibrionales > Microbulbiferaceae > Microbulbifer > Microbulbifer echini. The sequence goes on from NZ_JBGMEL010000011.1 coordinate 145,085, forward strand.
GAAAACGCCCAGGAGGCCCACGCCCTGGTCATCGATGAAAAGCCAGACCTGATTCTTCTCGACTGGATGCTGCCCGATGTATCCGGCGTCGAGCTCGCTCGGCGCCTTAAGCGCGACGAGCTGACCACCTCAATCCCCATTATCATGCTCACCGCCAAAGGCGAAGAAGATAATAAAATCAAAGGGTTAGAGACAGGAGCCGACGATTACATCACCAAGCCCTTCTCCCCCCGCGAGCTGGTCGCACGCCTTAAGGCGGTGCTGCGCCGCGCGGGTCCGGCCACCCCGGAAGACCCCCTCGGCGCCGGCGAATTACTGCTCGATCCACTGAGTCACAGAGTCACCATTAAAGGACAGCCGGTGGAGATGGGTCCTACCGAGTTTCGCCTACTAACTTTTTTCCTCTCTCACCAAGAGCGCGCCTATACCCGCACCCAGTTGCTGGATCACGTCTGGGGCGGCAATGTCTATGTGGAGGAGCGCACCGTAGATGTGCATATTCGGCGTCTGCGCAAAGCTTTGGCACTGGATGGTCACGACCGATATATCCAAACAGTACGCGGCACCGGCTATCGGTTTTCTGTGCAAACTGTCGAAAAAGTGTGACAATCCCTCAGGATCGACACTGACTCTCGCGACAACCCTTGGTCATTTACTCACAGTAGGCCGGGTTTCTAAGATGTACTGAGTGCGGGGGGTTGACTTCAGCCCTCCCGACGACCGCCAGGTAACACAGCAAGCCTATGTTGGATCGCAGTATTGGCGAATTTTCGCGCTTTTTAATCATTACTCTGGGCTGCTTGACCCTCGGCTTCAGTACCGCTGAGTGGACGCTCGCCCTGATTACGGGGCTGGCTATCTACCTGATCTCTGTGCTCTTGCAACAGCACCGCTTCAATCGCTGGTTGGCCAATGGCCGCCGCGGCCCAGCCCCCACCGCTTTTGGTATCTGGGGCGACATCTACGACGACTTCTACCGCATGCAGCGCCGCCATCGCCGCGAAAGGCAGAAGCTACACGTCATGCTGCGCCGGGTTCAGGACAGTACCAGTGCCCTGCGCGAAGGTATTGTGGCACTGGAAAATGGCGACCACTTGGCCTGGTGGAATCCCGCCGCCGGCGAACTGCTCGGCCTGCAATCCAGCGATCAGGGACAATCCCTGGTGAACTTTGTGCGCGATCCCGGCTTTGTCAGCTATATGCACAGCGAGGACAGCACCCCCCGCGAACCACTGACTTTGCCCTCACCGGGCAATGAAGCCCTACACCTGCAGCTGGAAGTCACCCGTTACGGTAAGGACGAAGCGCTGGTGATCGTCCGCGACATCACCCGATTACACAACCTTGAGCAGATGCGCCGAGACTTCGTTGCCAACGTCTCCCATGAACTGCGCACCCCCCTGACCGTGATCGCGGGTTATCTGGAGACTCTGCAAAGCAGCGATATGGCGCCCCCCGCTTGGCGGCGCCCCCTGGAACAGATGGAAGAGCAAGCCGCGCGCATGACTATCCTGGTCAACGATCTGCTGTTACTCGCACGACTGGAGACTTCAGAGCGTAAAAGCGGTGATGTCTCTGTGAATGTGCGCGAATTGATAGAGCGAGTTGCGCGGGAGGCGCGCAGCTTTAGTGGCGATCGCCACCAGATCAGCGTGGACTGCAAAGGGGATTGCAGCCTCCGCGGCGATGCCAGCGAATTACACAGCGCCTTTGCCAATCTGGCCCAAAATGCGGTGAAATACAGTCCGGGACAAGGGGAGATCCAGCTGTGCTGGTGGCTGGACGATCGCGGCGGGCACTTCAGTGTGCGGGATCAGGGCATCGGTATAGACCCGATTCATATTCCGCGCCTGACGGAGCGCTTCTACCGGGTGGATCCCGGTCGTTCGCGGGACAGCGGTGGCACCGGACTGGGCCTCGCCATCGTCAAGCATGTGCTGATACGCCACGGCGCAGAGATGAGTGTGCAGAGCGTCCCCGCCCAGGGCAGTACTTTCACCCTGCACTTTCCCTACGGGAAGCTAGAAAAAACGCCTGCACTGGTACAGGAAATGGCGGCGGATTCCTGATCCGCTCCCCCCTGAAACTATTCAAACTCCGATAGTTTTACCGGCTCACCATTTTTAAGGTAAGTAGCCTCTTCTTCATCGTGCACCGGTGTGCTCTCCCGGCGCAGAATCAAATGGTGCAACTGCAAATCGCCATCCCGCAACAACAGATGCTCATTGCCATCATCATCTATGGGCAGGGGCTTAGCGCCCAACAGCGCCTCGCGCACAGCGCGCAGGCGCGGCACGTCCTTGTAGCGATTCAGGTCATTGGAGAGGCGCGTTTTCATACGTTCACTCTCGTGTAGCGCGGCCGCGGTTTCGCGGTATTTAGCGAAAAAGAACACCGCCCCTATGGCAAATGCCACAACAACAGATACTTCAAACCACACGGGCATAATCACTCCTTATTATCATCTTTGCGCCAAACGGCCAGTTGATTGTTGGCGGGCAAGTAATTGAATTCTTCGCGACACATACCCGCCTCAGCTGCCAGTTGATCGAGCCACTCCAGATCGCGTAGACCGCTGTTTGGGTTGCGCGCTTTAAGCTGCGCATCAAAATCGGCATTTGTGGGCCCAATAAAGCCACCATCTATCTTGAAGGGGCCATACACAACCAGTAATCCAGCGGGCTGCAGTATCCTGGCCAGCTTGCGGAAAAAAAGCTGCACAGACTCCCGCGACATGATGTGCAAAGTATTCGCGGTAAAGACACTATCGAAACTGAGCTCGGGCCATTCCGCATCGACATCCAAGGTCAGGGGTTGACGCAGGTTTGGTGCGGGTTCGCTATCCAGCCAGGCGCGCACACCGGGCAATATCTCAGCCCGCTCCGAGGTCTGCCAAATCAAATGGGGAAGGCGCGGGGCAAAATAGACTGCATGTTGGCCCGTACCGCTACCGACCTCCAACACCTGCCGGCTATTGGCCAACAAGCGACGCAGGTGGGATAAAATTGGATCGCGATTGCGCGCACAGGCCGGCGCATCCGGCAAGCTCGCGTCGCTCATTGCGCCTCATCCCGAGTGAAAACCCAGTCGCGCTCACTCGACATGTCCGGGTTGAATTGATAGCCCGCCACATCAAAGCCCTTGAGTTCCTGCGCTTTCTTTACACGCTGATCAATAGCCCAGCGACTCATCATACCCCGCGCTTTTTTGGCGAAGAAGCTGATCATTTTGTACTGGCCATTTTTTAGGTCTTTAAAGTGAGGCGTGATCACCTCAGCATTGAGTACCTTGGGTTTAACAGACTTGAAATACTCATTGGACGCGAGGTTAACTAGTTCGTGGCTCTTTAACTTGTGCAGCTGTTCATTGAGTTCCTCTGTGATCTCCTCGCCCCAAAATTCGTACAGATTCTTACCGCGGCTATTGGCAAACCTCGTACCCATTTCCAGGCGATAGGGCTGCATCAAGTCCAGCGGGCGCAGCAGGCCGTAGAGTCCGGAAAGCATCCGCAAGTGCTTTTGCGCATAGCTGAAATCCCGCTTCCCCATAGTCTCAGCGGCCAACCCCGTATAGACATCCCCCTTAAAGGCAAGCAGGGCCGGTCGTGCGTTCTTATCGGTGAAAGGGCGCTTCCAAGTCTGAAAGCGGTCGTAATTCAAAACACCGAGTTTGTCGGAAACCTTCATCAAACTGGAGATCTGTTGTGGGCTCAGTGCGCGCAATTCCTGAATTAACGCGGCAGACTCCTTGAGGAAGTTCGGCTGGGTAGTTTCCAGCGCGGGAATATCGCTCTCATAATCCAGCGTCTTGGCTGGAGAAATCACTATTAACATCGGATGCCTTACTTATCGCTGCTTTGCTACCGGTTTTAACTCTACTGGCCCGTTCTGTTTCTACTCGGGTTTCAAGATGTCTTGCCACCAATTGAGCGGTGTCTGGCCATCCTTAGGATCATAAACATTACCGTAGTACCAGACGCTATTGGCCCCATCGCAGATACTATTGAGAATCTTCTCAATCTTATCGAAACCACAGCTGACATGGATGCTGTATACCAGCATACGCGGAACTTCCAGATCCAGCTCTCCTCCAAGTTTCTCCAATTGTGGGCTCAAGCGGTCAGAGAGTTCGGCACTGTCTCCGCGACAAAAGATGCGGATTGCCAAATTGCCGGAACGCTTTACCAGTTCAAACTGCTGTGTATCCTTATCGACTTTAATGCTATCGCCACTGGCGATGCCTTTTATAAATGCAGGAGAACGCACCAACTGGCAGCTGTCATCCTCGTTGACACGCACCTGTAAGCGCTCCACCACCGGCTCGCCATCGGGGTTGTTGCCTGCAAATAATTCGATTACCTGAAGTGCCGTCATAACCTCTATTCCCGGACTGTGTACAATGGGTGATCGTTGAATAACCGGCATTATACAGGGAGGCAAGCAATGATCTCGCGCAACCAGGCTTTCTTCGCGGCTATGGCGCTGACAGCAACCTCAGTTCTCAATGGTTGTGTCACTAATCCAGTTACCGGGGAGCAACAGCTCTCCCTCCTATCAACCCAGCAAGAGTTGAACTTAGGACAGCAGCAATACCCGATAAACCAACAGCAACAGGGCGGCCAATACACCATAGACCCCAGCTTGCAGGAATATGTGAACCGAGTCGGGCAAAAATTGGCGAAGGTCTCCGACCAGCCGCAACTCCCTTACGAATTTGTGGTGCTGAACAATTCCGTGCCCAACGCCTGGGCACTGCCAGGAGGCAAAATCGCGATAAACCGGGGCTTATTGGTATTGCTGGAGGATGAGGCCGAACTCGCCGCAGTGCTCGGCCATGAGATAGTGCATGCCGCCGCGCGCCACTCCGCCACTGCCATGTCCCAACAACAGGTGCTCGGTGCTGGACTTGCGGTCCTAGGCGTCGCCGCCAAAGATTCCGCCTATGCAGATCTGATCTCTACCGGTAGCCAACTGGGGGGATCCGCCTACATCGCCCGCTACGGCCGCGGCAACGAGCTGGAGTCGGATAAATACGGCATGAAATATATGACCGCAGCGGGTTACGACTCCCAGGGCGCCGTGCGCCTGCAACGCAAGTTCGTCGAACTTTCCAAAGGGCGTCAAAGCAATGGCCTGGAAGCCCTCTTCGCCAGCCACCCGCCATCACAATCTCGCGTAAGTGCGAATATTGAACACAGTAAATCACTGCCCAAGGGCGGCGTCACCAATCGCGCTGCCTATCAAAAAGCGATAGCCCAGCTGAAGCGCGATGCCGACGCCTACAATAATTACGATGATGCATTAAAGGCGGCGAACAAAAAGCAATTCGACACGGCATTACACTTGGCACGCAAGGCCCAAAAGCAACAGCCAAAAGAAGCTCATTTTTTCGCCCTGGAAGGGGATTTACTCACCCACAAAAATCAGTTCGATAAGGCGCATCAAGCCTACGACCGTGCGGTACAAAAAAATCCAGCACTGTTTTCCCATTGGTTAAAGCGCGGCATGGCCAGTGCGCAGTTAAAAGACTACACCGCGGCGGAGAGAGACTTAAACCGCTCGCTGCGCTACCTGGATACCGCCTATGCGCACTACTATCTGGGGGAGGTCTACGAAAAACAGGGAAACAAGCAAAGTGCTTTCAAACACTACCAAACTGCAGCTGGGGCGGGAGGGGAGATTGGTTCTAAGGCGCAAGCCCGGATACAGGCACTGACGGGAAAAGGTTAAGTTGAACCTTTCCAAATCTAACTGAGCTAGAAAAAAAGGGACTACCAATGGTAGTCCCTTTTTACAATATCTAGGTATAGCTTACAGCTGCACGGTCATACCAATTTGGTAGATATCGTAATCATCATCGCTATCCGTGTTGGAAACATAAGCCGCTTCAACAGCAAAGTGGCGATTGAAGAAGTGATTCATACCCAACTTATATACTTCATTCTCATCGAAAGAGAAGCCGATGGAAGTGCGCTGAGTAAAGAAGAATTCAGAATCCAGCTTCCAGTGGTCATCAAATTCATCAAAGTTCGTATAAGTCAACTCTGCGGTTAGGTATTGTTCACCGCCTAAGTGAGTAAAGTACTTGGAAGACAGTGAGCGGGTATCAAACTCTTCATCAACAAATAGATTAAAACCGATGTAATCCGTAGAGTTTAACTGATGATTGTATCGAGCATCTACTGAAAACTCATTGTCGCTATCATAATCTATATGCTTCAAAGTTACTAAAAAATCAGGAGAAAATAGATATCCAATAGATTGATAATCTACATTGTTCTCCCAAAGGTCAACAATTCCCGCACCAACAACAAAGCCACTAGACGTAAAGTATTCGCCACCTACGGAAAAAGTGTCGTGGTCAATGCTCCCGGTGTTTACATGAGAAAATTCTGCGGAAAAGTTACTGACCTTATTAATATATTCAAATTCTTTCAGTGGACCGAGCGTTTCTTTGCCACCAAAGTAATAAATCGTTTCAAAATTTAAAGTATCTGCATCTGAAGCGCCAAACTCTGTATCAAAGTAATTTGCTTTGGTGAATGAATTGTATTCCTCAGCACCAGCAGTAGCCGCGAAAAGCATTAGGGGAAGAGCTGCAAGCTTGAATCTCATTACAAAATCCTTCGTTAACTTTGGATCCAAATTGGGATGCGGATTGTAACAAAGGTTTTTTTGGACGCAACAACAGCTAATTACACAAAGTCAGTTTATAAAGTTTATGCGGCGAAGAGAGTGAAAAAACAGGACGGATAGAATAAAAAATGAAGAACGGCGTAATTCAGTGTAATTGGAAAATAAATTACCTATAAAATATTTTCTGATACTGTTTCCCGTTTTTTCTTTTACTGAAAAAAATAATTCAGACATTCAGCTTAGGTTCAGCTTTACTCGACCAAAATCAACATAAATACATTTATGCATTATTAATAACTTTTCGGAACTCATTGAACTCACCCAAAAGACGTATCCCAACAAAAGGCGCAACACTCCGAATAATTCTATCAATTTCATCGGTATGCCGACTGTGCATTGCATCTCTTTCGGCTTTGCTGTGCCAACAAGCAATAGCGAGCAGAGTATTTTGGTCACCAATTTTTTGTAGAAGTTCCGTACCTTGGGCCCCGGGCGCCCGCTGGATCAATTGGGACGCCTGCACCCAGGCTTCCGCATATTCCTCCGCTGTAAAGCCTGCTTTGATCTGCACTTCGAAAATATATTTCATGAGTCAGATACCTGGCATTTTGTTGAAAACAAATCTGCAATAAAAAAGGCCGCATTGTGCGACCTTTTTCGGGTTTGAAAGCTTAAGACTGCTTTAGATTTCTCAAGTGGCCGTGGCGAATATCCGCGCCCTCGACCAGATATACCACTTGCTCGCAAATATTCTTCGCGTGATCGCCGATTCGCTCCAGTGCGCGCAGAGTCCACAGAACATTGATGACTCGGGAGATACTGCGTGGATCTTCCATCATATAAGTCACCAGCTCGCGAACAGCGGTGCGGTAGTCCATATCCACCTGTTCATCCTCAGCCAGAGTGTGCATGGCTGATTCCACATCGAAGCGGGTATAAGCGTCAAGGGCATCATTGAGCATCTTGCGCACCGCATTAGCCAGATGACGAATTTCTGTGTAACCGCGCGGTGAGGTGCCCTCGTCTGTCAAGGCAATAGCCATTTTCGCGATCTTGCTGGCCTCATCGCCGATACGCTCTAGGTCGCGGGCGATGCGTATTACCGACATCACCATACGCAGGTCTGAGGCGGCGGGCTGGCGCTTGGCGATAATCAGGGTCGCGTGCTCATCCAGAGCCATCTCCCTCCTATCGATTTCCTCTTCGATACGCAGGACTTCCTCGGCCAGTTGGCTGTCGGCATTCGACAGCGCGTCGACAGCGTCGGCTACTTGGCGGGCGACCATGCCGCCCATCTCCAACATCTCGGTCTTAATACCCTCCAGATCCTCATTGAACTGGCGGGAAATATGCTGATCGAAGTGCATTTCCATAGTTATCCCTCGGAGCAAAACTGGCTCAGCCGAAGCGGCCGGTGATATAGGCTTCGGTTAGTTCGTGCTCCGGATTGGTGAACACGGTTTCGGTATCATTGACCTCGACAAGATGGCCCAGGTGAAAGTAGGCCGTGCGCTGGCTGACTCGTGCCGCCTGTTGCATCGAGTGGGTCACAATGGCAATAGTGTAGTTCTCACGCAGCTCATCGATCAGCTCTTCAATACGCGCAGTGGCAATCGGGTCCAGGGCGGAGCAGGGCTCATCCATCAGAATAACTTCCGGGCTCACCGCGATAGCACGGGCGATACACAGGCGCTGCTGCTGACCACCGGACAAGCCGGTACCCGGCTTATCCAGACGATCCTTGACCTCATTCCAGAGGCCGGCACGACGCAGGCTGTTTTCCACAATTTCGTCCAGGTCCGCACGACGGCTGGCAATACCATGAATTTTGGGCCCATAGACCACATTCTCATAGATGGTTTTGGGGAAGGGGTTGGGCTTCTGAAACACCATCCCCACCCGCGCACGCAGGGGCACCACATCCACCTTAGCCCCGTAGATCGGCTCGCCGTCCAGGCTCAGTTCGCCTTCCACCCGGCAACCCTCAATGGTGTCGTTCATACGATTGAGGCAGCGCAGAAAAGTGGATTTACCACAACCGGACGGGCCGATCATGGCTACCACTTCGTTGCGGCCGATATCCAGGCTCACGTTGTGAATAGCTTGGGTTTCCCCATAGAACACATTCACATCGCGCATGCGCAACTTGGCGGTGTCAGAGAAGGGCTGGCCCACAGTTTTCCTCACCTCGGCTTGGCTCACTGAAACCTTTTTACCGGTCAGCTCGGAACGCGCCGACTCGGTGCGTTCGGCGGCATCCAGGGTCATGGTACTCATAAATAATCCCGCTTTCTGATTGTCCGCGCTCTGTTACCAGCGGCGCTCAAGTTTCTTGCGCAGCATTACCGCGCTGGCATTCATTAAAATCAATACACTCAACAGCACCATAATCGCCGCCGAGGTGCGCTCCACAAAGGCGCGCTCCGGGCTGTCCGCCCATAGGAAAATCTGTACAGGCAGCACGGTGGCCGGATCGGTAACCCCACCGGGGACATCGACAATAAAGGCAACCATGCCGATCATCAGCAATGGGGCTGTCTCACCCAGAGCCTGGGCCATACCAATAATTGCACCGGTGAGCATGCCCGGCATCGCCAGCGGCAGCACATGGTGAAACACCACCTGCATACGCGAAGCCCCCATGCCCATAGCCGCTTCTCGAATCGAGGGTGGCACCGCCTTCAGCGCCGCGCGGCTCGAAATAATAATGGTCGGCAGTGTCATCAGAGTGAGTACTAGCCCTCCGACCAACGGCGCCGAACGGGGCAACTCAAAGAAGTTAATAAAAATCGCCAGCCCCAACAGGCCGAAAACGATAGAAGGTACGGCTGCGAGGTTGTTAATATTGACCTCAATCAGATCCGTCCAACGATTCTTAGGCGCATACTCCTCCAGGTAAATAGCTGCGGCCACCCCAATTGGGAAGGACAGCGCCAGGGTCACCAGGAGTGTAAACAGGGAGCCCATCAGGGCCGCACGGATACCCGCCTGTTCCGGTTCGCGGGAATCCCCATTGGTAAAGAAGATGGTGTTAAAGCGTTTCTTCAGCTCACCAGTCTCCAGCAGTTGCTCAATCCAGCCAGCTTTCTGGTCAGAGGTGCGGCCGCGGAATCCCTCTTTCGAGTCCTTTAGGCTTTTGATAAAGGTATCCACATCGTCATCGGCGGCAAACCAGACGACCTCGCTCTTACCGAGTAATTCCGGGTTTTCGGCCAGGCGATCGCGCAGGGTAAAGGGCGCCCCGGAGGAAACCAGGGTGTAAAGTTCTCGCTTGTCGCTGCGACCAGTCACGGAGGGGAAGCGCTCACGCAGGGCCTGGCGGATCACACCGGAGAAGTTAGCCCAAGTAAGGCTCTCATCATCGACCTGATCAATACCCAGCACCTCTGTGTCGTAATGCACCTCCAACTGAATCGAAGCCTGCATAAAGGCACCACTGCCCTTACCGATAATATCGCTGAACAGAATGACAACCGCGAGCACACCGAAGGCGATACTGGCGATACCCAGCCCGCGAAATAACTTTTCTGTGCGATGGCGGCTGGCGAGGTTCTTTTCAATACGCTCGCGAACCTGCGTCTGGGTGAGGTTAGTCATACTGCTCCCGGTATTTTTTCACTACGTGCAGGGCGATAAAGTTCAGCACCAGAGTGGAGATAAACAGCATCAAGCCAAGGGCAAAAGCGGCGAGGGTCTTGGGACTGTCAAATTCCTGATCGCCCACCAATAGCGTCACGATCTGAACGGTAACGGTGGTGACAGACTCCAGGGGATTGGCGGTCAGGTTGGCGGCGAGACCAGCGGCCATCACCACAATCATGGTTTCACCGATTGCACGGGACACCGCCAGCAGCACGCCGCCGACAATACCTGGCAGGGCCGCGGGAATAACCACTTTGCGCACAGTTTCCGACTGGGTTGAACCGAGCCCCAGAGCGCCGTCGCGCAGGGATTGTGGTACCGCATTGATCACGTCGTCGGACAGGGAGGAGACGAACGGGATGATCATAATGCCCATCACCAACCCGGCGGCGAGGGCGCTTTCACTGGAGGCCTGCAGGCCGACAGAAGTGGCCAGTTCGCGAATAAACGGGGCCACAGTCAACGCCGCAAAAAAGCCGTACACCACCGTGGGTACACCGGCGAGAATTTCGATAATCGGCTTGGCGACATTGCGCACCCGCTTGCTGGCATACTCTGCCAGGTAGATCGCGGCCATCAGGCCCACCGGCACCGCCACCAGCATGGCGATAGCAGAGACCATTAGGGTGCCGGTAAACAACGGCACCGCACCGAAGGCGCCGCTGGAGCCCACCTGATCAGCGCGCAGAGCCATCTGCGGGCTCCAGTGCAGACCGAAGAGAAACTCACTCACCGGTACCGACTGGAAGAAACGCAGGGACTCAAATAATACTGAAAATAAAATACCAACCGTGGTGAAAATTGCTGCGCAGGCACAGGTAATCAGAATAACCCGCAGGACTTTTTCCACTTTTTCGCGAGCGCGCAGTTCCGGGGAGAAACGCAGTAATGCGAATGCCCCCAAGCCCACTGCCAACACAAGAATCAAGAAGGCCTGCAGTGTATTTGCATTGCTGCGCAATTGATTGAGGTGCTCTGCCGCAGACTGCAATTGGGGGGAGGCTTCGCCGATCAGGTGGCCAGCGGACAGGTTTTGAATTTGAGCATAGAGCAGGTTCTGCCCGGCAATGGTATCGGGCTTATCCGCGATACTGTGCATCACCATAGAGCGGATAATCGCATCGTCAAAAATCAGCCAAGCCCCAAGCAGTAATAGCGCCGGTAGGCCACACCAAAGCGCAGCAAATAATCCGTGATAACTGGGCAGTGAAGCCAGATTGCGCAGGCCTCCGCGGCTGCGCGCAGCACTCAGTGCACGGCTAAAGCCGGTACCGTAGGCCACTAGTATCAACAGCAGCAGAAGGGCGAACAGTGTGGGGGTTTGCATTACTTTACCGTGCTAAAAATGTCGATGTCGGCATTATCCCGACTTTTCCTGGTGTTTCCACTTGGCTTTTATAAAGAACGGCCAAGCCCTCTCGGGCTTGGCCGTCAATTCCCTTTGACTGTACTACTCCAAGATAAAGCTACTTCGCTGCGAGATTGCTCAGGGCATTCATCTTGCGCACGTCGGTGGCAATTTTCTGGCGCTTCTCGGTAGGCAGCGGGATCATGCCCTTGTCGGCCAGGTAACCTTCATCACCCCAGGCACGCTCATTGGTAAATTCCGCCAGGAATTGCTTGATACCCGGTACTACGTCAGCGTGTGCCTTTTTCACGTAGATAAACAGCGGGCGGGATACCGGGTAGCTCTGATCGGCAATGGAGTCAAAAGTCGGGGCCTGATCTTCAATCAGAGAGCCTTGAACCTTGTCTGCATTCTGGTCGAGGAAGCTAAAACCGAAGATACCCAGAGCGTTCGGGTTGGCAACTAGCTTGTTCACAATCAGGTTGTCGTTCTCGCCGGCCTCGACATAAGCACCGTCTTCACGCACGTTATGACAAATTGCCTTGTAAGCGCTCTTGTCTTTTTTCTTCATGGCCTTGATCCAGCCAAACTTCTTACAGCCACCTTCCATCGCCAATTCAGCGAAGGCATCGCGGGTACCTGATGTTGGGGGCGGGCCGAGCACTTCGATTTTAGTATTGGGCAGTGCAGGGTTTACGTCTTTCCAGGTTTTGTAAGGGTTGGCCACCAGAGTTTCAGAACCGTTGGGGTTCGGCACCTCTTTGGCCAGGGCCAGGAAGATATCTTTGCGAGTCAATTTGAAAGGTGTCGCTTTCTTGGCATTGGCCAGCACAATGCCGTCGTAGCCAATCTGTACTTCCACAACATCGACGCCGTTGCCTTTACACATCTCCAGCTCAGACTGCTTGATGCGGCGGGATGCCCCGGTAACATCCGCGGTGCTTTCACCGACGCCCTGGCAGAACAACTTCATACCACCGCCAGTACCGGTGGACTCAACTACCGGGGTCTTGAACTGGGTAGCACGGCTGAAACGCTCCGCCACAGTGGTGGTAAATGGGTAAACCGTAGAGGAACCGACAACACTGATGTAGTCGCGCGCCGCCATAGCCACCTGTGAAGTGGCGAGGGTCAGTGCCGCCAGGGAAGTGGCCAGAATTTGCTTGTTCATGTGGAACTCCGATGAGTGTTTTTTATTTCACGCGGCGATGCTAGGAACAACGGATGACGATTCTATGAATAAAAGATGACAAAAAGGTTACAGGTGAAAATTTACTCCACTGGTGCGGGGGCGGGCAAAGCGGTAACCTGCTCACAAACAAGATAACAATAAGATGTAGAGAGAGAAGCCCCCATGCCATTTCTGTTGCGTGGTGCGCGTGTATTGGAGAGTCTATCCAGTCGCACCGGCCACCTGCTCGCCTGGTTCACCTGGGCCATGGTCCTACTGCAATCCTGCGTCGTGGTACTTCGTCACCTGTTCGACAGTGGTTCGATAGCACTGCAGGAATCCGTTATCTATCTGCACGGTGCGGCCTTTATGCTGGGGCTGGCCTACGCCTTGCAAACTGATGCCCATGTGCGCGTGGATGTCTTCTACCGGCGGATGCAACCCCTGGGCAGAGCCTGGGTTAACGCCTTGGGTACTCTCATGTTTTTGCTGCCAGTGTGTGCTTTTATTCTGGCTGGCAGCTGGCAATTTGCCATGAATAGCTGGTCGGTATATGAGGGGAGCGCCAATGCGGGCGGCCTGCCAGGCGTATTCTTTCTTAAAAGCCTCATCCCCCTGGCCGCGGTCACCCTTGCCCTGGCTGGCGTCGCCCAGTTTATACGCGCACTCCTTGAGCTGATGGAAATACCGGCCCCGGCAACCAGGGCGTCGGCCAAGCCCCAGCTGCTGAAACAGGCAGAGGAGGTCGAGGCATGATTGAGCTGATACCACTGCTGATGTTTGCGGCCGTCTGCGCACTGCTGATGTTTGGTTACCCGGTGGCATTTACCCTCGCCGGCACTGCCCTGATTACCGCCGGTCTAGGGATTATTTTTGGCGCATTTGATGGGCAGTTCCTGCGCGCCTTTCCCGACCGGCTCTACGGCATTATGCAAAACGGCACCCTGGTGGCAGTTCCGCTGTTTGTGTTGATGGGGGTTATTTTGGAGCGGGCCAAGATAGCCGAAGACCTACTCATCAATCTGACCAAAGTGTTTATGGGTGCACCGGCCGGTATGGCGATCTCTGTCGTTGTGGTGGGCGCACTGCTCGCTGCCAGTACCGGTATTGTCGGAGCCACGGTGGTGACCATGGGCCTGATGTCCCTGCCCACCATGCTGAAAAAAGGCTACTCACCCACACTGGCCACCGGGACCATTTGTGCCACTGGCACCCTGGGACAGATCATCCCTCCCTCGATCGCCCTGGTCTTGCTGGGAGATACCCTTTCCAACGCCTATCAGCAGGCCCAGTTGTCCGCGGGGATATTCAATCCCAAGCCCGTCAGCGTCGGCGACCTGTTTATCGGGGCCATTATTCCAGGCGTATTGCTGGTGGCAGCCTACATTATTTATCTCTTATTCGTGGCGCGCCGCGGAGCGGCTCTAGCCCCACCCGCAGAACGCGAGCCACTTGAAATCTGGCCTCTGCTGCGCAGCTTGTTTCCACCGATTACCTTGATGCTGGTGGTGCTGGGTTCCATCATTACCGGTGCGGCCACACCCACAGAGGCCGCCGCCGTAGGTGCCCTGGGTGCTGCACTCTTGGCCTACAGCCGCAGAGCCCTGAGCTGGGGTCGCGCGGGAGAGATTGGCCGGAGCACTCTGCAGGTCAGTGCCATGGTATTTGCAATCCTGATCGGCGCCTCGCTGTTTTCCCTGGTGTTTCGCGGTTATGGCGGCGAGGAACTGGTTACCAGTATTTTCCACAGCCTCCCCGGCGGTGTTATCGGGGCAACACTGCTGGTGATGCTGGTGATATTCCTGCTCGGCTTTATCCTCGATTTTATCGAAATTACCTTTGTCGTGGTGCCTATTGTGGGCCCAGTGCTTCTGGCTATGGGCGTCGACCCCGTGTGGTTGGGTATCATGATCGCCATTAACCTGCAGACCTCCTTTCTCACACCACCATTTGGTTTTGCCCTTTTTTATCTGCGCGGTGTCGCCCCCAGCTCAGTGGCCACCTCGGCGATCTATCGCGGTGTCACGCCATTTATCGCGATTCAGTTGCTGTTATTGTGCCTATTGGCACTCTGGCCAGCGCTGGTCACATGGTTACCGGGGACATTACGTAGTTAAAGCTTTGTCCGAATAGTCTGGTAAGCGTGGCTTTTTGCCGCGCGAGCCTGGTTATTTACTGCGCAATTTGTGCTAGAATGCGCCACCTTTCCCAGGTGGAAATCAATAACTCTAACAATTTGTGAGCAGCCGATGTCCGCACTCCCAGCACTCGATGAGAATCCACAACCCTCAGGAACCCTGACCCTGCAAACTCTGGCCATGCCACGGGATACCAATCCTCAGGGAGACGTATTCGCCGGTTGGCTGATGTCGCAGATGGACCTGGCTGGTGCAATCCTGGCCCAGAGTATCGCACGCGGCAGAGTAACCACGGTCGCAGTTGGCAGTATGGTGTTTTTACGCCCGGTACCTGTTGGCTCCACGGTCAGCTGCTATGCCGAGGCTATTGAAGTGGGTCGCTCTTCCATTAGAACAATGGTTGAGGTGTGGCTGACACGGGTGGATTCCGGTGAGCAGGTGAAGGTCACCGAAGGTGAGTTTGTCTTTGTCGCAATAGACGATAGCGGACATACCAGACCGCTGCCTTAGGCTATTTATAAAACTTGTTCAGGGAAACTGGCTTTAAAGCAGTTTCCCTTCAGACCCTTCTTTACTCTTCCTTATCCCTTTCATCCAGCTCCCGCGCCTGGTAATAAGCCTCTTCACTGATCTGGTGATAGGGCCGCACATCCCGTTCAAAGTCCTTAAAGGCCTTATAGATGCGCGCGAATTCTGGATCCTGGTTTGCGGTTTCCTGCATGATCTGCGTGTTGATTTGCTTCAGATGAGAAAGCACATCATCCGGCAGACGCCTTAGTTTTACACCCTGTTCCTGCACCAATTCACGCAGGGCGCGGTTATTGCGCGCGGTATACTCATCCAGCATATCCTGGTTTGCTTCGCGGGCTGCCACACGCACAATTACCTGCAAGTCTTCAGGCAATTGATCAAAGGCTTTTTTATTGACAATAAATTCCATCATCGAGCCTGGCTCATGCCAGCCGGGATAATAGTAGTACTCGGCAACCTGATGGAAGCCGAAGGCAAGGTCATTGTATGGGCCAACCCACTCGGTCGCATCAATGACACCGGTCTGCAGGGCGGTGTAGAGTTCTCCACCGGGAATAGTAACCGCGGTGCCGCCAGCCCGGTTTAATACTTCACCACCGAGCCCCGGAATACGCATTTTTAAGCCCTGTAGATCTTCAACCGAGTTAATCGGTTTATTAAACCAGCCAGCCATCTGTACCCCGGTAGAGCCTCCGGCCAGGGGTATTAAATTAAAAGGCTCATAAATTTCCTGCCAGAGTTCCAGTCCCCCACCGTGATGGAGCCAGCCGTTCATTTCCTGGGCATTTAAACCAAAAGGCACCGCGGTAAAAAATTGGGCGGCCGGAATCTTGCCTTTCCAATAGTAGGCGGCGCCATGCCCCATCTGCGCAGCGCCTTCAGACACCGCTCCGAAAATACCCAAAGCAGGCACCAGTTCACCGGCACCATAAACTTTAATTTTGAGACGACCGGACGACATCAACTCAACATTTTTTGCAAAGCGCTCCGGTGCCTGGCCGAGGCCGGGAAAATTTTTTGGCCAGGTAGTAACCAGTTTCCACTCAAATAGCTCTCTAGCGCCGCTATCAGAAAAGTGTTGCGCGGGCCCAAGAGATGCACGGGAGGTTACCAACGCGGCGAAGGTCACTACAAGCAGCGCGAGAAGCCCCAAAATAATGGCGGGATACCAGTTAATTTTTTTCATCGCTATTAATTATCTTTTATTGTTTTAGCGCACTGAATGTCAGCTAACTATTTTTATAGTTTCCGAGACTCCGGCAAAACCGGAGTCTCGGTAAGTTCACTTGTTTAAAATATATTTCGTGTATTGGAGAAGGCAAAATCTACAGCGGTTGTAACTTCGCCATAGTCACCACCAACCATTTACTTCCGGCATCGTCGAAGTTCACTTGTACCCGGGCGCGCGGACCATTGCCCTCAAACTGCACCACGGTGCCCTCGCCGAATTTGGCATGCTCCACACGGCCACCTAAAGACAGTGGCGGCAGGTCATCAAAATCCGGAGCTGGATCAGAAAACTTGCCCACTTTGCCATAATCGGCCTGGTACAGCGGTCGGGAAATCTCCGTCTTGAGGCGCACTTCATGCACCAGATTCACCGGAATCTCAGCAATAAAACGAGACGGGCTGTTATAGGTTTCACTGCCAAACAGGCGGCGGTTTTCCGCGTAGGTAATATATAGCTTGCGCATAGCACGGGTGATGCCCACGTAGCAGAGGCGCCGCTCTTCCTCCATGCGGCCCGGCTCCTGCGCCGACATCTTGTGCGGGAACAGGTTTTCCTCCACACCAGCCATAAACACCAGAGGGAACTCGAGGCCCTTCGCCGAGTGTAGGGTCATGAGTTGAACGGCATCTTCAAACTCATCCGCCTGGCCTTCGCCGGCATCGAGCGCAGCGCTGTCGAGGAACTGATTGAGTAGAGGAATTTCCTCTTCACCTTCCTCGCCCTCCGGCATACCCACGCCAGTAAAAGCTCGACAGGCACTGACCAGTTCCTTGAGGTTTTCCACTCGGGTCTGCCCCTTCTCACCTTTCTCCTTGCCGTGGAATTCCAACAGGCCACTGGTCTCAATCACGTCCTCGGCGATGGCATCCAGCTCTTTGTCTTCGGCATTTGCGGCCAACTGATTCACAAGATCTAGAAAGGCCTGCAGGGCATTGCCAGCGCGGGCAGCGAGTACCCGTTGCTGTAACATCAACTTGGCCGCCTGCCACAGGGAGCATCCCTGCTCACGGGCGTAGGCGCGCACCATTTCTACCGTGCGCGCTCCGATGCCGCGAGTAGGTGTGTTGACCACCCGCTCAAACGCCGTATCGTCATCGCGGTTGGTAATCAAGCGTAAGTAAGACAAGGCATTCTTAATTTCCAGGCGGTCGTAGAAACGTTGACCACCATAGATACGGTAGGGCACCTGCTCGCGCAAAAGCCCCTCTTCAAGCACCCGGGATTGGGCATTGGAGCGATAGAGGATAGCAATGCTGTCACGGCGATTGCCATCGCGCACCCAGTCATTGATTCGCTCGACGATAAAGCGCGATTCATCCTGTTCGTTATACGCCGCATAGACGGCGATGGGCTCACCCTCTTCCCCCTTAGTCCACAATTCCTTACCCAGGCGGCCGCTGTTATTGGCAATCACCGCATTGGCAGCCTTCAATATGGTGGAAGTAGAGCGATAATTTTGCTCCAGGCGAACCGTCTGCACTTGGCGCAGGTCCGCGGAAAAGTGTTGGATATTCTCAATCTTGGCGCCGCGCCAGCCGTAAATGGACTGGTCGTCGTCACCCACTGCGGTGATATGGCACTGCTCACCGGCGAGCAGACGCAACCAGGCGTATTGGATGGTGTTGGTATCCTGGAATTCATCCACCAGGATAAAGGGGAATCGCCGGCGATAGTGGGCGAGAATACTGTCGTTATTCAGCCAGAGCTCGTGGGCGCGCAACAGCAACTCGCCAAAATCCACCAGCCCGCCACGCTGGCAGGCCTCTTCATAGGCGAAGTAAATACGTACCATGGTCTGTAGCCAGGGGTCGGCGCCGGCATTGATATATTGGGGGCGCAGTCCTTCGTCTTTCTGCGCTCCGATCCACCACTGGGTTTCCCGCGGCGACCATTTTTTGTCATCCAGTCCCAGATCTGCCTGAACGCGCTTGATCAAACGCAGCTGATCGTCGGAATCCAGAATCTGGAAGTTCTGCGGCAACTTGGCTTCTTGCCAGTGGGCCTTGAGCAGGCGATGGGCGAGGCCGTGGAAGGTGCCCACCCACATGCCGAAGGTGTTCACCCCCAGCAACTCCTCGATACGCGCGCGCATCTCGCGGGCCGCTTTGTTGGTAAAGGTCACTGCCATAATGGAGTAGGGCGAGGCGCCCTCCACCTGCATCAGCCAGGCGATGCGATGCACCAGTACACGGGTCTTGCCCGAGCCGGCACCGGCCAGAACCAATTGATTGCCGGGCGCGGCGGCTACCGCTTCGCGCTGGGCGTCGTTGAGGGGGTCTAGAATCTGAGATACGTCCATGGGCGAAGATTGTACCAGAGCTGCAGCGTAGGACCTGTGTAAATAAACAGGATTTTGCCCAATCTGACAACGCCAAGCCGCTCGCCAGCAGAGTGTGCAGCGGCTAAACTGCGCCATCTGGCATAGAGAAGGAAGTCCTGTGAAACCGGCGGAAGTCACGCAAAGAATCAGCGAACAACTGTCATCCATGCGCAAATCTGAGCGCAAGGTGGCGGAATATATTCTCGCCAATCCCGACGAAATCATTCATATGAGAATTGTCGACCTGGCCACTGAAGCCCAGGTGAGTGAACCCACAGTGGTGCGTTTCTGCCGCGCCGTTGGCTGCTCGGGCTTCCAGGAGTTCAAGTTGAATCTGGCGCAGCAGCTGGCCTCGAGCCCTAGTTTTGGCCAGATCGCGGTGACCGAAACCGACACCATCGCCGAGTACAAGCGCAAGGTATTCGACTCCACCGTCGATACACTGCTCAAGGTGCGCGACCGTATCGACGACCGCGCCCTGGAAGCTGTGGTGACCGCTATGGCGGCCTCCAAACGCGTGGAGTTTTTCGGCTTCGGAGCCTCCGGTGCCGTTGCCGCCGATGCCCAACACAAATTCTTCCGCCTGCAACTGGCCACGGCGGCCCACTCCGACCATCACATCCAGAATATGTCAGCCATGTCCATGGAGCCCGGCGATGTGGTGGTGGCGATCTCCCAGAGCGGGCGCACCAAGGCTTTGTTGCGCTCCATGGGTATGGCGAAAGAGCAGGGCGCCCTGGTGGTCGGCCTCGCCCCCAGCGGTTCGCCGGTGGCGCAGCAGGCCAGTATCCCATTGGAAGTCGATGTGGAGGAGGATATCGAGATATACACCCCGTTGTCCTCCCGCATCGCCCACCTGGTAGTGATCGATGTACTCGCTATCGGCGTGGCTCAACGCAAGGGGCCGGAACTCCAGGAACACCTGCTAAAACTGAAACAGGGCCTGTATACATTGCGGGAAGACAAGCATTAAAAAAGCTTCTGGGATTGCGGTACTGGATAATGTGCCGCAGCACCTCTACCATGGCCAGTACCCGGCAGCACACAGCCACAGCCGCTAAATTCCTCTAGGCCGCACCAGAGCTACTCCATGACAACCACGGCTTTATCCGCTGAGCAGAAAGCACCGCGCTGGCTGGTGGTTTGGCTTGCCGCCCTTGTCTCTCTGACGCCTTTCTCCATCGACAGCTACCTGCCGGCAATTCCCGCTATGGCCGCAGCACTGGATACTGAGGTGGAGCGGGTGCAGTATTCGGTGTCCAGTTTTTTATTGGGCTTTGCCCTGGGCCAACTTTTCGGGGGGCCGCTCTCCGATCGCTGGGGAAGGCGCTTGGTGGGTACAATTGGGCTGTGTATTTATATTGTCAGCTCACTACTAATACTCTTTAGCGACCATGTGGATCACCTGATTATTCTGCGCTTCCTGCAGGCGGTAGGTGGTGGCTTTGCCACGGTGATTTGCGCGGCCATCGTGCGCGACCTGCACAGCGGCCGTGAGGCCGCCAAAATTATTTCCATGATCAGCACTATTATGTTGATCGCTCCACTGATTGCGCCGGTAATCGGCTCGCTGCTGCTGGCAGTGGGAGGCTGGCAGAGTATTTTTGTTTTCCTGCTGTTGTACGCCATCGCCATGCTGGTACTGGTGCGCTTACTGTTACCGGAAACCGTCTCGCGCTTCACTCGCGCACGGCGCCAGTTGATGCCTCTCGGTACTCTCGTTTCCACTTACGGCCAGGTTTTGCGCAACCGCCGCGCCCTCGGGTTCCTCGGCGCCCAGGCCTGTGTCAGTGGCTCGATGTTTATCTATATCACCACGGCACCCTTCGTGTTTATGGACTACTTCAACGTCAGCGCCAACCGTTTTCCCTTATTTTTTGGCACCTGCATTTTGGGTTTGATCTGCATGGTGCAGGTCAATATCCGCCTGCTTAATCTATTTCAACCGCGCAACATTTTGCTTGCGGGCGTTACCCTGCAAATGCTCGGATGTGGACTGCTGTTACTGGGTACTATGACGGGCATCAGGGAGCTAACCCTGTGGATGGTGCCACTGGTGTTGGTAATGAGCTGTATCGGTATTACTGGGCCCAATGCCGCGGCCTGCTACTTGGAGTTTTTCCCCAAAATCAGTGGCAGCGCCAACGCCCTCTACGGCGCCACTATTTTTATTACTGGAGGAGTACTCGGCGGACTGGTGAGCAGCCTGCATACGGGCACTCTGATTCCCATCGCCGGCTCCATGTTCGCCTGTGCAATAGCGGCTCTGTTTTCAACACTGGTGATCGCTCAGGCGCGCAAACCGATAGAATCAGATATACCGGTCACCCGGCGTTTCACCCCTCGCTAATGCGTAGGTGCGGGGTCAAGCATCACCGCCATTTTCATTGCGCAGAGCCTGCTGCACCGCGGGCCGCGCCTCCATACGCTCCTGGAACGCCTGTAATTTGGGCCAACGCGACATATCGAAATGCTTGGCCTGCAACCAACGAATAATGGTGTAGAGATAAGCATCTGCCACCGACAGAGAGTCCCCCAACAGGTAATCTCGCTGCAGGCGCTGATCAATGTAATCCATCCGCCGCAATATTTTCTCCCGGGCCTTGTTCTTTTCCTCCTCCGAGCCATTCCAGAACAGTGGCACAAACAACTTATGGACTTCGCTGCTGAGGAAATTCAGCCACTCCAATAACCGATAGTGGTCCAGTGTTCCCAGCGGCGGTGCCAGATTCGCATTGGGTTTTTGTTCGGCGAGAAACTGAACAATCGCGACGCCTTCCGTGAGCAGCTCACCACCTTCCAGTTGTAGGGTCGGCACATACCCCTTCGGATTGATCCGGCTGAAGTCATCACCGTTTTCTAGGGTATGGGTCTTGAGGTCGACCCTGGATAGTTCCAGATCAATACCCGCCTCGAGGGCGACGATATGAGGGGATAGGGAACAGGCACCGGGTGAGTAGAAGAGTTTCATAGTGATCCTCCTGTTATCGGTTGCGCGGCACCAGCCAGTATAGGTGTGCTTTTACCGGGCTATTGGCCTAAGTCCTCGGTCAGGTTGCCCCCTGAAGCTAATAGAAATATACGGTATTGACTGGTGTGTTGAGTGCCGATCAACCCATCGTGGTCCGCCACACCCCAGTTCGCTACTATTTTTTGCGAATCCAATGATCCAGACTAAAGCGTCCAGCGCCGGCACAGGCGAGGATCAGATAACCCCCGGCAATGGTGATATTTTTCATAAAGCTGGTCATCTCTCCCGGATCCTCGGGGGAATAGTGCACTATCCAGGCGCTGGCCAGGCAGAAGAGAAAAAGTATGATCGCGGAGAAGCGGGTAAAGAAGCCCAGTAGTATCGCCAGGCCCCCAAGTAACTCGACAATAATGACCAAAGGTAGCAGCAGCGCTGGAATCCCCATGGAGACCATAAAGGCCTCGGTCATTTTGTAACCGCCAATTTTGTTCCATCCGGCAAAAATAAACAGCAGGGACATCAATACCCGCCCAACCAATTTAGACGTGTCACATAAAACAGGGTGCGTTGTCACAGTCTTCCCCCTTCCTGTTGAATATCGGAGATCATCAGCTGCATCCAGTGTAGTTGGGAACTTGTGTAGAAACTGCAGGAAAACCGGTATCAGGAGGCGCCAAAGTGGTGAAATGGTGGGGCTTATGGAGAACAAAGCAGGCAGAAAATTAACAAATGACAGTTTGGGCAGACACCGCCGGGCAGTTGTGGATTTAAATAACAAATGCGGTTGTACCGCACACAGGAGCCGTTACAATTGCGCGCCCCCATCTAGGGGACTAGCGGTTATTTCCAGAAAATACTCCCGAGAACAGCCCCCTGTCAGGGAGATTCGGGCGGCCCCTGCGCGACTACAATAACGGCACGCTCACCAACCGATCAATTCGCCCACTAAAGAGCAGCAAGCCGCTCCTTTTGAGGGCGGGGAAAAGCCCCGCAATTTTAATCTCTGGAGTTCACGCACGGCATGGAAGTCTATTACACCTTTTGTTTTCTTGCCGCGGTGTCGGTCTTTCTCGGCTTCCTAAACCAGTATGTACTGCGTGCCCAAACCACCATCGCCATTACTGCTGGCGCCCTGGCGCTGTCGCTCATCGTTACCGGCCTGGGTAAGTTGGGGATTGTGGAGCTGCGCATTTGGGCAGATCAGCTGCTTCCGCTGCTCAATCTAGAGGATATCCTGCTCAAAGGAATGCTGGGGTTCCTGCTCTTCGCCGGCAGTTTGCACATCGACCTATTAGAATTACGCAATCAAAAGCTCGAAATTGGCCTGCTCGCCATTGTCGGTACCCTGATTTCGACCTTTGTCGTGGGCGCGCTTTTGTATTGGTTCCTGATGCTCATCAATATGCCCGTGGCTTTTGTCTACTGCCTATTATTCGGCGCTCTGATCTCCCCCACCGACCCCATCGCAGTACTGGCCATTATGAAAAACCTGAAGGCACCAGAGCAGGTTTCCATTCAGGTGGAAGGTGAATCTCTGTTCAACGATGGCTTCGGTATTGTGGTATTCGCGGTAATTTATGCTGTGGCCTTCGAAGGGGGCCAGCCAACGGTTCCGGCGGTAGCAGAGCTTTTCCTACTGGAAGCTGTGGGTGGTATTTTACTCGGCCTGATTATCGGTGGGCTTTTCCACTGGCTGATTTGCTGTACCGACGACCACAGCCTGGAGCTTTTGCTCACCCTGGTAATCCCCACTGCCGGATTCTCCCTGGCCAATATTCTCGGGGTATCGGGTGCCCTGGCAATGGTGGTAAGCGGCATCATCATCGGTAATTTTACTCGCGAGCGGGGTTTTTCCCGTGTGAGCCAACACGAACTGGATAACTTCTGGAATATCACCGAGGATTTCCTCAACGGCCTGTTATTCCTATTGGTGGGTCTGTTCCTGATCACCATCGACCTGCGCCCGGCGGACTACCTGTTGATGGTGGCGAGTATTGTCATCGTATTGCTGGCTCGGGTAATGGCGGTGTGTGTGCCCTTCCTGTACCTGAAAAGACGCCGCCGCTACCACCCCTATACCAACCGAATATTAATCTGGGGCGGCCTCAAAGGCGGCCTGGCCCTGGCCCTGGCCATGTCTATTCCATCGGGCAGCGCTTTTGTACAGGGGCAGGACCTGCGCTACCTATGGGTAATCATGACCTATGGCGTGGTGCTCTTTTCTATCGTGGTACAGGGCTCTACCATAGCCCCATTAATTCGCCGCAGCCGGGAGTTCGCCGAACCGGAAAGCGCCGCCACAGCCAACCAGCAACAAGCTGTAAAATAGCGATAATTGATCGATGGAACACTCTAACTTCCTTGTAGAAGCCGTCATATTTATGAGTGCTGCGGTAATCGCAGTGCCGATTGCCACACGTCTTGGACTGGGCTCCGTGCTCGGATACCTGCTTGCCGGAGTGGCTATTGGCCCCAGCGCGTTGGGTTTAGTCGGTGACGCCAGCGACGAGATGCACGTAGCCGAATTCGGCGTGGCCTTGATGCTGTTTTTGATCGGCCTTGAAATGCAACCCAAGAAGCTCTGGCAGATGCGCGGCGCCATTCTCGGTACCGGCAGTGCACAATTGCTGTTGACCACCGCTGCCGTCGCCGGCACAGCGCTACTGTTCTTTGATTTAGGCTGGCGCACTGCCGTGGCCATCGGCTTGATCCTGGCGCTGTCCTCCACCGCTATTGTGTTGCAATCCCTCAGTGAGAAGGGGCTGCTCAAGACCCAGGGCGGGCGCAGTGCCTTTGCCGTACTGCTACTTCAGGATATCGCGGTTATCCCCATCCTCGCCCTACTGCCACTACTCGCGGTTACCCCGGCCGTGGCACATGGTAGTGGCCTGGAGGGTTGGCAATATGCCGCCGCCGTTATTGGTACCATCGCCGCCTTTGCCATCAGTGGGCGCTATCTTCTCGGCCCGCTGTTGCGCCTGGTGGCTGGCAGCCAGGTACGCGAGATGTTTACCGTCTCCGCGCTACTCATTGTTTTCGGCGCGGCGGCGGTAATGAGCTGGCTGGATCTCTCCCCCGCACTCGGCACCTTCCTCGCCGGAGTCCTGTTGGCTGAGAGCGAATTTCGCCACGAGCTGGAGGCGGATATACAGCCCTTCAAAGGGCTGTTACTGGGGCTTTTCTTTATCGCGGTGGGTGCCAGCCTGAACTTCGCGCAAATTGCGCAGAATCCACTTCTGCTGTTCGGCCTGGTGTTGGCCCTGGTATTGGTGAAGTTTGCGGTCCTATTTCTATTGGCACGCTTTCTGCGAATGTCCAAGGGGGAAGATTGGCTATTTGCTCTGTCCCTGGCACAGGCCGGGGAATTCGGCTTTGTATTGGTGTCTTTCTCCACCCAAATCCAGGTACTCGATGCCGAAGCGAGCAGCTTACTGGTAGCCCTAATCGCTCTGACTATGGCTCTCACTCCAATACTGCTACTTATATTTGAAAGATTCATCCAGCCGCGTTTTATCATCGGCCCTGATGCGCCTCAGGAACCTCACCAAGCACCGTCATTAGAAACCAACTCACCGGTGATCATTATCGGCTACGGCCGCTTCGGCCAGATCACCGGGCGATTGCTCAACGCCTGCGGGTTTGGCACCACACTGCTGGAGCGCAATGCGGAACAACTCGACCTGGTGCGGCGCTATGGTATTGAAGCCTTCTATGGCGACGCCACACGAGAAGACCTGCTGCGTGCCGCTGGAGCCGCTCATGCACGTATGGTGATTCTCACATTGAGCGATCAGGCCGCTTCATTGGAAATTGTTGCGCAGTTGCAGAAGCATTTTCCACACCTCACGATTCTCGCTCGAGCCCGCAGCCGTATGCATCAATATGCCCTTATGGAAGCCGGGGTGAAATATATTTTCCGCGAGACGATAGACCCGGCTCTGGCGATCGGTGAAAAAGCCCTGGAGTTACTCGGACTCAGTCCATTGCAAGCGCGCCGCGCCGCGCGCAAGTTTAAGCAACACGACCAGCGTATGCTGGAGGCACTATTCCCCTACTGGCGCGATGAAGCTCAGCATATCGCCCAGAGCCGAATCTATCGCGAACAGTTGTTGCAGGCCCTGCGCGAAGACCGGCGCGACAAGGATTTGCATCTGGACCATTACTGGGAAGAGGCCCAACCGGAAGCGGAAAAGTCTTAAGGGGGGGCCAGCAGGTTTTAGGAGTATTTAGGTAAGCGATAATAAATTCACAGGCGGACATACAAATTCCGTGGCGATTTATTTGATCGCAGCTTATCCATCCTGAGCCGGACTGTAATCGAGCACCGCTATCACAGCCCGACCGGGGGTCAGGGTTTCACTCACGTGACCCTCTCCCCGCAAATCTCTGGCCAATAAAATATCACCAGCCACGAAGATACGTTGCTCTCCGGAGCTCGTCGTTATTTTTACTTCTCCAGCCAGGTAAATAATAAATTGCTCACGCGGGGCACAGTGCCAATCAAAAATCTGCTGGGCGATAAATTCGCGAAAATATAACTGTTTAACCGGATACGCTTCGGAATACTTTCCAAGAAATTGGCTCGTCTCATAGTTTATATTTCTCTTTCTAAATGTAGATAAACCATCAATCGTAACCAACTCTATATATTCCACTTGGCTGCTCCTAAATCGCAACTAATCAATCCTTAAGATCTGCCCACCCTGCTAAGCACTACTCCTTAGAGAGAATACTGGCTTCAATTAAGTCGACTTCAAGCACGAGTTTTCTATGCAACTCATCGTCAATTTCCCGCCGCACCCGCAACTGAAAAAGACGCTCACGCTCTGCCGCTAGCGCATCTAAACGAAAATTGCGCTCCATTCGCGCGCGAACCCACAGGCTTTCCCCTCCCTCATCATCGCCGCTGATTATTCTGCGACGATATAAGTCCAATAGATGGTCAATCGCCTCATAGGCAAGGTCCTTATTTTCCCAGTGCCCGTCAATCTCCCTGCGCAAGCTGAGCAAACGCTCTTCAGCGGCCTTAGCAGCAGAGACTCGCGCGCCCCGCTCATCGCCAATTGCCGCCAGATGTGGCGTATCCGGCAAGCTCCTCAGCACAAAGGGCAGGGCAATGCTGGCGAGTAACAGGGAGATCAATATAACCCCCATGGCAATGGTCAGGGCTGCTTCACGCCCCGGAAATGGCGAACCATCAGGCATCAATAGGGGGAGGGAAAAAGCACCGGCAAGAGTAATGGCTCCGCGCACACCAGCCAGGGTCAAAACGTTAACCAGGATAAAGTGAACGGAGAGACTGCGAATATTGCGACGAAAGCGTGATAAATAGAGAGAGACCCAAACCCACACGAAACGCAGCAGGAATAGAACAAAAAAAATAGCGAGGATATACAGCACAAGCATGCCGACACCAACATCATTCGCCCAGCTGGTATCCGCATCGATAAGCCGTACCAACTGCTCACCCAGTAGCACAAAAATAACGCCATCAAGTACGGTTTGCACGGTATTCCACACCGCCCGGCGATCCATGCGGGTTGAGGATTTTTCCGAACTATGCAGGCTGGTATAGTGCGTGGCAATTCCCGCACTGGCCGCAGCGAGAATTCCAGAGACTCCTAAACTTTGACCGGCCTGATACGCCGCAAAGGGTACCAGCAGACTTACCAGAATTTGTATCGCTGTGTCCTCGCCACTGAGGCGTACCAACCAGCGCAATAGATAGCCACAAATAAATGCGACTCCCGCGCCAATCACGACACCCCCGGCCGCCACCCAAAAAAATCCACCCACCGCCTGTGAAAAGGAAAAGCTGCCAGTAACCACTACCGCCACAGCAATGCGGAAAATATCCAAACCAGAGGCATCGTTAAACAAGGATTCTCCAGCTAGTATATGTTCAAGCCTTGGCGGAATATTATTGTTTCCTTGAACCACCGACACCGCCACCGGATCGGTCGGCGCGAGTATCGCGGCAATGGCGAACGCCATCGCGATAGGCATAACAGGCAGCAACCAAGCAATAAAGAAACCGACTCCAACTACAGTGAATATCACTAAACCCACGGCCAGAGTGATAATCGAACCAAGGTCCCTAAAAAAAGCCCCCTTGGGAATTCGCCAGCCCGCAAGAAAGAGCAAAGGAGGTATAAAAAGCAGAAAAAAAATATCCGGATCTAAGGGTATTTTTATCCCAAAACCGGAACCGAGAATAAAGCCACCTAAAATTTGTATCAGTGGCAAAGGAATGGGAAAAGGCAATATTCGCGCGACAATCAAGCTGAGCGCAACTACCAGAAGTAACAGTAGTGCAACAACGAGATAGTGCATCTCTCACTAAAATTCCTGTTAAAGACTGCCGCAGTGCGGCTTTCAACTCGAATAATCGGGTCAGTCATCCAGCCAGTATAGGAGACTCTTTTTCCTAGAGTCAGAACTTTAAATTTAGAGAAAATTTCTACGTGGTTTTCTAGCGAAAGTGCATAGTTCCAGGCGTTATTGATAACATCTGATTATTCACAACTGAAATAAAATCAGTAAATTATTTTAAATAGTCTTCTTATACAATTTTATCCTCAGCGCTCTGATATTTTCTAAGAGCACCTGCCCTGTGAATGTTTTATGCATTGACCACCCGAAAATATTGACCGAGTGTCGTTCTAATTATCCTTTTCTTGTATAATTCCGCCAACCATTGAGGCGCATAGGTTGAGCATTGATATGCTTGGGTTTAAATAGCGGGTAAGTGAATACAGTCTCTGTGCAGACAGATAATTTCCGCTTGAGACCCATTTCATCCAAGGCGTCTGGATCATTAACCAGAGCCAGTTCTCCCTGCCACTTAATGCTCTTCACCATTTTCACTAAATGATCCCCGGTTTTGATTAATCTAATCACCTAGTCAACTTCATCTTTAACGGCGTTTTTTAGCTCCTCACGAAGAGAGTGACGGTGATTGATGACAGGGAGCACGCTGAGTTTTTCAACCTTGCATTGCTCTATTCAAGGGAGGCGGTCCCCATTCCCTTGAGGCCGGTTAAACGGCGAGCCAAGTGTACCAAAATAGCCTCCCCCCAGAGCACCGATCATGAGTATGGGCTTAGCGGTCCCACCTTTCTGAAGTCCACATACAAGGGGGTGAATCCCAACTCCCAGATGGCATTGGCGGGCAGGGGTTTAAGCTGGACTGGACTGGACTGGACTGGACTATAGCTTACGCATTACTGAGACGTTTAGCGGCAGGACGGGTGATCCGCTCTTCCTCCAGCCGGTACTGTGCATTGTTGCCGGCACGGGTATTATCCTACGCAAACCAATCCCAATCACCCACCCAGAAGTTTCCACAGGCCGGGTTCGGCTGGCACCTTGGCATCCACAGGATTTACCGATGCCGCCTGAACTTCCACCAGTAAATCTCTCCCAAAAGCCTCTGGAATTGACGGGCTTACACCTTCTAAAGATTGCTTATTAAAAATAGAAGGGCTGTTGATAACCTACGATTTTCATCCTAAAAAGCTGCCTCTGTGCATAGTTTATCTAAGATGAAGTCCTCTTAGAGGGAGTTACCCACAGGAAGAAGGTCTTAAATGTGCAAGGAGTTTCAAAAAATACTGTAAAACCCAAACTGTTGATAACTTTGTCAACAGTTACCCACCGGGTTATGCCTCAGTAAAAATAAAATTGCGCCTGTGGAAAACTCATTTTGGGGACGGTTACGGTAGATTCCTTTCCCGGGCCCACCTGCTAATTCACTGGTAAGGTTCATCGCCCAAAAAGTCCGCCAGCAGCGCGTTAAATCTGTGTGGCGCTTCGAGAAACAGGAAGTGACTACCACCGTCTGCAGCATCGATAATTTCCAAGCGGGAACCTTTAATCTGCTGGTAAATCCACTCTTGGCACTCCACCGGGTGCGGGCTGGCACGGCCAAAGGCGATCAATGTGGGTTTTTTAATATGTGGAATGAAGTCACGCCAGTCACGGGTAACGTTGTCGATAAACAGGCGCGCCGCCAGGGTGCGAGGAAACTGCAGATTGACCGCGACCAGCTCTTCTCTTTGTGCCTCAGTCATCGCCGGCGTCACCATAGACATCAATATTTCCCGGGTGGCGCGCTCTCCCTCCGTACTGTGTAACAGACCGGTAAACTGAAAGAGTTTCGCAGGCGTGAGGATCGCCCCGGCCTCAAGGCATTCCTGTTCAGACCAATTGGGCTGAGCGAGCAACGCCGCCGGCTCATCGATAAATACAAGTTTGGTAACCCGCTTGTCACCAAACATTTCCAGGTAGCTCCAGATAACCGAGGCGCCGGCCGAGTGGCCTAGCAGATACAGCGATACGGGGTCTAAAGTGGCTATTATCTCTTGTAGATCTTTGGCCAACCGGGCAATTCGGTAACCGTGTGAAGGTTTTTCAGAAAATCCGTGGCCGCGCATATCCAGGGCAATCACCCGATAGCGATCACTCAGACCTGTGAGCTGGTACTTGAACAGGGCAGCCCCCTGAGACCAGCCGTGTAGAAGCAGCAGGGTGGGGCCAGCCCCGGCGCACAGGTAGCTCAGCGTGACCCCATCGGCAGTCGTGAATGAGCAGCGCTCAACAGATATGTTCATCAGCTGTAAGTTAACAATAATGTTTCATACTTTCATCAAGCTAACTTATTGATTTTACTAGGGTATGTATTCCGTGAAAAAGTTAAAGAATCATACTTTCCGCTTAAGATATGTTTGTTCATCTTAAAAACCTGACAATAAAGTATCATATTTTTTAGATTTAGAATTCTCTTACAGTACATATCCTGATCCAACTCCCATAGATTGCAGGAGCTCTTCACCAGCTTAATCCATTCTCAACTGCACACCTGGTCGCACTAGTGAATTGTGACTAAACGTCTCCCCAT
Organism: Microbulbifer echini; assembly: GCF_041447225.1. Taxonomy (NCBI): domain Bacteria; kingdom Pseudomonadati; phylum Pseudomonadota; class Gammaproteobacteria; order Cellvibrionales; family Microbulbiferaceae; genus Microbulbifer; species Microbulbifer echini. Next base: position 175,971 of record NZ_JBGMEL010000011.1, read on the forward strand.
TGGACGAAATGCAGGCATTGATAACTCTGAATTGTATTTTAGTGTGCTCATACGTCATCATTTGTGATAAGTGTGAGTCATAGAGTGAATTTCTATGACTCACTCCAAGGGTGTTTTATGAGTCATAGATACAACAAGCATCCGTCGTTAATGTGCCTAGGAAATTCATGCTGGATCAGAACATCAGGCAGGCCTTCGGGAAACGACTCAAGGAACTAAGCAAGCAGAGGGTTGGACCCAAAGGGGGACTGGCAAATAAGTTAGATATCCACTACACCCATCTCAACAAGTACGAAAGCGGCATTCATGCACCACCGCTGCCGTTGAAGTAAAAAGGGCTCCGGAGACTGCCGCAGCGCAGAAGTTGCTTCAAATAGAGGGCTCTAAAGCTAAGACCTGAGCTCTCAAAAGTATTTAGACTCTTAAATAGCTGTTACTTAGCAATATTAAAATTAAAGCGTATGCGGCGATCCGGGGTTTCGACCGGTGTCCCTTCAATAAACCGTGGGGCAAAGCGAGATCCCGCTAGGTATTCTTCAGCAGCTCTTCCAAATTCTTTCGTTCCCTTAGTCTCCAAAATTTCGATATCTATTGGGATACCAGTATCTGAAATTGTGAATGACGCTACCACGTGCCCTTCCATATTAGTCCTCAATGCAGCTTTCGGGTATTTCAACCCCGGGCTAAATAGCGGCTGTGGCTCCTGATCCATATCAAATGGTGTAGCCTGACCTATTCTTCTGCATTGCTCGATGGAACGCTCCACTTGTCCGGTCTTTTCAAAAATTTCCACAAGGAAGGCTCTTGCCACGAGCTCCAACTGCTCATCTCGATTCTCTTCAATATCAGCCAACTCCAAGGCGTTTAACAAGTAGGGCTCCGCCTCTTTATATTTCCCCTTGAGCATCAGGTATTTTCCGAGATAAAAATCGGATAAGAAACCATAGTAAGTATGTTCCTTGAATGGGCCAGAAAACGCGTCTTGCGCCGCCACCAAATACCGATAGGCCCAAGTGTCTCGCGCATAGTCCATTGCTATTTGCCCTGCCTCAAAAGAGAGAATGGCATAAAAAGCCGATTCTTCGCCCTTCTGCAATTTCGCAATTTTCAGAGCTTTCTTAAGGGGGCGCCGATATTCAGGTCGTGAGCTACGCTGAAAATCTTCTGCAAGACTCTTTGCCAACTCCATTAAAGGGGAAATAACCTCAAGGGCATCCTCGCCATAAATTGACTGATATCTTTTTACAGCTTTACGCAGATACAACTCCGCCTCGCTCTTCTTGCCAAAACTGGCAAGTGCCATTCCGTAGTTTAAAGTTGCAGCAGCTCGACTTTTACTACTATCCGGCAAATTGCTTTCGCAAAACCCATACACTGTTTCAGCGGAAGCAACAACTTCCGACAGGTTGCCCCCCTTCAGGGCTGCCTGATAGTTGTCAAACAAATCCCCGAGCTCGCTTGCATTTACCTGGAAACTGACGCCAAGAAAAAATAGAAAAACCTGTATAAATTTCACTCTGTGTCTTCCATTGTAAATTAGCACAGTCTGCACCCGATTATCGATCCTTGACCACCCCATAACAGGAGCAGGACGAATGTTTATTTAGTCGCTGTCAATATTTGATAAGATCACAATACTACATATTTGGTCCTGCTGCTTCATTGAGAGCTATGCTAGTATTTCAGTTCCTATTAGTATTCCATCTTGATCAAAGTCAAAACAAACATCAAGCCTTTATAGCTCTGGACAACCCCTTTTAAACTAATTTGTTTGTCTACAATTCCAGGTATACCTACTCCAGGATGACCAGGCAAGCGTAAGTAGGCAACATCTGGGTCATCATCACTTACTTTTAGCTCAAATTTGCGATTCTAGCATTTTAATCAGCCAAATGGTTTCTCGATAAAAACGACTGCCGTTGGGACCATACTGATATCGGTAACGAGCTGAAAGGCTCAGCTGCGGCCTTCATAACTTGTTCATCGCTTCCCGTAATTCCATCAAGTCCTGTTAAAGACACTCGCAGAAAATCTCAACCTCACTCCATAACGGAGTGACTATAATCTGGAGAACATTTCGGTTCAGCGTGACCTTATGGACAATTTCAAGACTTGGAGTTGCGAGCAGCAGCTCCTCATAGTTACCTACATAGGCCGTCACCACTGCCGCATCATTAAAATCGATGTAGAGAGTTCAGTGATACTCAAAGATCAAACATATTAAAAACCACACCCAAGAATATGACTACTATTACAATCCATATATTCCTCCTGGATTGCCTTACGACTTCATTTTTTCTTGGTCTCCATACTCTGATAAATCGAATATGAAAAGCTCAAATACGTACGACAAGAGCAATAAAAATAGAAAACCAAAAAGTGAAATAGTTGCGATTTGAAGCCCCTTTGCCATGAAAAGAAATAGCAAAGTAAACAAGCCAAGCGAAGCTCCAAAATATGCAAGAGTTTTTGAAATATCATGTCTTCGAAATTGCTTCTCACCACAGCCACCACAAGCAAATGGAAAACTCTTACTGGCAAAAAAAGCTTTGTAAAAAGCGGTATTTTCACTACAGCCTGAACATTTTTTTCTTATCAATATAGACCAACCCCAAATGACCCCTGCACTAACTCAAAAAACAAAGCCCCGGCAAAGTAATATGCCGGGACTTTGGTGGATTTGAATGATATGAAGGAAAACTATCGACTACGATTACAAAACTCAATAGACCTTATTGGAGCTAATAATATAGTCAACTCTCCAATCATCTTAATCACCCTCTCTCCGCCTTATGATGAATAAACCTAATGCACATAAAACGTAGAGAACCAAGATAATTAGCGGTATCCAACCAAGCTCTCCCAAATTACGCTTAAAGAAATAAGAGGAGTAAATCACTAGGCCCCAAAAGCCGGTTACGAAAGCTCCATTCTTAAATAGATCCCTAATAAAATAGAACATAGCTTTCATTTACCAAAATGTAGGCCCACCCTCCTGATGAGAAATGACCTCTCCCTCGCTGTTTGTTATAGTAACTGAAATATTAATATTCGCCATTCCACTTTTTCGCCCCGACGCGGGTTTTACCTTAGCCGAATGTTTTCCAGAGGCAGCGGCCCGTTCTGTTCAAGCGAACACCCACCGGCCAACCTGTTGGTTGACCTGGCGCAGGCCCTCAAGGTCAGCACGGACGAGCTACTCGGCGTAAGGCCGGTGAAGAAGATCTAGCAGCCGGATTCCAGATTGCTGCGACGGATGCAGCAGATTGAGAAGCTGGACACTGCCACTAAGCGGAAGGTGCTTCAGGTGATCGATACGTTTATCGAGAATGCCAAGCTGAAGAAACAGGCTTAATAAACCATAACGACAAGGCCCCGGCAGATTACTCAGCCGGGGCCTTGATCAGTGAGGGTGTTCAAAACGCTGTATCAGATTTGGTCTGAACTAATCCACCTCATAGGCTGATGTATTTCTCCTAGCGATCCGGTACACCCCCAATTTTTAAGTTATGGTGATTCTTACATCGAGACCCATATCACTTAATTTCCTAGATTCCCATAACAACCGACACACTTGGCAATAGCGAGAGAGGCCAGCTGGCTGTAGGCTAGTAAGCTAGTAAGCTTCCACACAAACAAGCCAGGAACCTCATGGGAACCCATACCAACCAGCTGACC